>NZ_OZ060413.1:300000-587277 GCF_964059165.1 Buchnera aphidicola (Cavariella theobaldi) | reverse complement strand
TTTGTGAATTATATATGGATAAGTTTTTTTATATGTTATTATTTTTATATAAATTACAATAAAAAACATAAAATATAAAAAAAAAACATTTTTTATAAAAAAAAAAATAAAAATACCATATTTTTTTTAAAATATATCAATAAAAAAATTTTTATATGCATCTTAAAAAAAAAAATTATCAGAAAAAAAAAAGAAAAAATATATATATATATACATAAAAAAAATTTAGGTTATTACAAAAAAAAATGCGCAATAAAAATATATATTTAAGAATATTTTCATTTTTTATATCATATAAAAATAATTTTATACTAGACTTTAAAAAAAAAAAAAATAATAAAAAATTTTTAAATTTTATACGATAAAAAAAATATAAAAAACTATAAAAAATAATAAATATCATTGATATTACTGAAAAAAATAAAAATATTTAAAGAATCTTGATTCCTATATCTTTATCTAAAAATATATTTAATATCATCGATATGAGTAATTTCTAACAGAATTAAATAAATCTATAGAACAAAAAAATCTTAAAAAAAAATTTTTTTATTGCTAATAATATAAAAAATCAAAAACAAAAATAAGTTATAAAAAAAGAAAAAAACATTAAAAAAAATCAAAAATCAATAATACTAAAAGCAATACTTTTTTTAAAAAATACATTCAAATAAAGAAAAATACAGTCATGAAAAAAAATTAAAAAAAATAAAATTCTTATGCATCTAACAAAATAATTAAAAGAAAAAAAATAAAAAAATAATAATTTTTTAAAAAAAATTTTTTAAGGAGAAGATTTAAATGTTACCGGTTATTATTTTGATAGGTCGAACTAATGTAGGAAAATCAAGTATATTTAATGTGTTAACAAAAAGCCGCAATGCTTTAGTAGCAAATTATCCAGGATTAACAAGAGATCGGCAATATGGAGTATGTAATTTAGAAGACAAAAAAAAAATAATTTTAATTGACACTGCTGGATTGGATATAGAATTAGATAAAATTACTAATCAGATATATGAAAAAACATTAAATGCTATTAAAGAAGCAAATATAATATTGTTTGTAGTAAATGCACGTGAAGGAATTATGCCGCAAGAATATACTATTGCAAAAAAAATAAGATTTTTTAACAAAAAAACTATATTACTTATTAATAAAATAGATGGAATAAAAGATTTATCTATTATTAATGAATTTTATTCTTTGGGTTTTAAAAATAATCATATTATTTCTGCAACCCACCAGCAAGGAATTCAGAAACTGATAAATAAATACTTAATTCCATTAACAAACGTATATATAACTAAAAATCAAGATCAATTAAATGATTTGAACCTTGCAAAAAATACAAAAAATAATATAATAAAGATGTCTTTTATCGGGCGTCCAAATGTCGGTAAATCTACTTTAATCAATTCTCTTTTAAAAAATGATAGAATGATTACTTATGATCAACCAGGCACTACATTAGATAGCATTTCTATTCCTATGCGATATCATAATGAAGATTATATTTTTGTTGATACCGCAGGTGTATCAAAAAATAAAAAAAATAATAATACAATTCAACAATTTTCTATTATTAAAACTTTACAAACTATTGAAAAAACCCATGTTGTATTATTAATTATTGATGCTAACATTCAAATTTCTAGTCAAGATCTATTTTTAGCTAATTTTATTATAAATGCAGGAAAGCCCATTGTGATAATTATTAATAAATGGGATTTATTAAATGTTATAGAACAAAAAACATTTAAAGAACTTATTAAGAAAAAATTAAAATTTCTTTTTTTTGTTAGAATTCATTTTGTATCAGCTTTATATAAAACAAAAATATTCACATTATTTCAATCAGTGCAAGAAGCTTATCGCAATGCTAAAAAAAAATTTAGCACTTCTATACTAACAGAAACAATGTATAAAGCGATTAAAAAACATCAACCACCTATGATAAAAAAACGTCGTATAAAGATGAAATATGCGCATTTAGGAAGCTGTAACCCACCTTATATCATTATACATGGCAATCAGGTAAGATTATTATCTGCTTCCTATAAACGGTATTTAATTAATTTCTTTTACTCTATTTTGAATATTAAAGGAACACCAATCAGAATACATTTTAAAGAGAATGTAAATCCTTATATTAAAAATAAAAAACATATTACCAATGATTAATATTGTATAAAGGTATTTCTACTTCAATATCTACCAAACCAATAATAGCTTGGCAACTTAAACGACTATGAGATTCTAAACCCCAAGCTTTATCTAAAATATCATCTTCCTGTTCAGACCAACCAGATAATGATGAAAATCCTTTTCTCACAATACAATGACATGTGCTGCATGCACATGATTTTTCACAAGCATGTTCTAATTGAATATGATTACGTAATCCAACATCTAAAATAGTTTCACCTGGACATGCAAAAAATTGACCACCTTTAGGCAATATAATTCTATGTGGTAAAAATGTAACTATCGGCATTGTATGCTCTCTTCTAAAAATTTTTTATTGAAACAGATTGAAGACTTTTCTTAACACGTAATAAGAAAAGTTTTTTGCTAGCTTCATCTAATTTATTAAGTTGATTTTTCATAGCATGAAAATCATTTTGATTAATATACTTTTGTAATTTATTTTTTTCATATTCTATTTTTTTAAAATCTTTTTTATTAATAAGATGTTTATCTTCTTGTAATGCTTTTTCCAAAATATTTAATACACCATTACATTCCATTTTTTTTTCTTCGGTGATTCTAAAAAAATAATCTTTTTTTTTATAATCTACGGATTTATCAAAAGTATCATCAATATTTGTTTTAAAAAGTTTAATATTTTGATCAATATAGATTTTTTTTTCTAAACCACTAGTTTGTTCTACAGCCTGAATGCTTATTAAACCCTCTGCATCTATTTCAAAGGTAACTAGAATTCTAATTGTACCCGCTTTTTTAGGTGGTATACCTTTTAAAACAAAACGAGATAAAGATAAACAATCTTTTACACACTCTCTTTCCCCTTGTAATACATGAATTAAGATACTAGTTTGATTATCTTGATATGTTGTGAATTCTTTTGTTTTCGAAATTGGTATAGTTGTATTACGAGATATAATATGTTCGACAAAACCGCCCATGACTTCAATTCCCAAAGAAATAGGAGTTACATCTAATAATATTGTTTTATTGTCAGAAGTTTTTTTCATCAACATATCTATCTGTGTTGCAGCGCCTATAGCTACTACTTGATCAGGATTAATAAAAATTAACGGATTTTTTTGAAAAAATTTTAAAACTTTCTGATATACTAGAGGAATACGTGTAGATCCACCCACCATAATAATTTCTTCAACACGATCTAGCTTTAAATTAATATCCTTTAATATATTCAAACAAATAAGTAATGTTTTTTCGATAAAACATTCAATAATACCATTAAATTCATCGCGAGTAATATAACCATTCCAGCTACAAAAATGTACTGATGCTATTTTTTTTGTGCTTAAATCTATTTTAGTTTTTCGTGCAATGTGTAACAATCTAGATTGGAGAAAAATATCACATTTTTTTTGTATTTTAGATTTTTTATAAATATATTGAGCTAAAGCCAAATCAAAATCATCGCCACCTAAATTGGAATCTCCACCAGTTGCTAATACTTCAAATATACCTTTTTTTAATGACAATATTGAAATATCAAATGTACCACCTCCTAAATCGTAAACTGCAACAATACCTTTTTTTTTATTTTCTAAACCATATGCAATAGCTGCAGCCGTTGGTTCATGTAACAATCTTATGAGGTTAATATTTGCTATAGAAGCTGCTTTTTTTGTAGCTATTTTTTGAAGATTATTAAAATAAGCTGGAACAGTAATAATAGAAGCATAAATGTTTTGATGAAATAAAGAATATATTTTTTTTTTTAAATATTTTAATATTTCACTAGATACATCGATAGGTGTTACAATTCCAAAATTAGTATGAAATTCAATACCACCATTATAATTTTCTTTGATAATATAAGGTAATACTGGAAAATTTTTTTGAACAAAGTCTATAGAGCGACCCATTAATCTTTTAACAGAACTAATAGTATTGATAGGATCTTCAATTATTTTTTTTTTCGCTTCAAAACCGACTAGTACATTGTTTTTTTGATAATGTACTATTGATGGTAATAAAAAATTTTTATTATGATCTAATAATAAAGCAGAGCATCTTTGATTTATTGTAGCTACCAAAGAATACGTAGTACCTAAATCAATTCCTATAGTTAATTTTGTATCTTCTTTATTTTTTATAACAATCATTTAAAAAGATCCTCATTTACTTGTCTTAATAAAAATCTTATTTTTTTAAACTTTTTTCTATTTTTAAAACAAACAATAATTTTAATATAATTTTTTCACTAGCAATCCAATTTTTATTATTTAATTGTATTATAATATTATCTTTATATTTTTGTATTTGGTTTTGTACTTTTTTATTAAAAGAATTGTATGCTTCTTTATTATGATCATGATTTTTTACATAATCTAATTCTTCATATAAAGAAAAATATTTTGATAAAAATATATGATTATTAAAAGATATTTTTTTTTGATTTATATTAATACCATTTAAAGACAATAAATATATAGCTCTGGTCGAAAAATGCCGTAGAATTTTATAACCTTTATTAATATTTATAGATTTTTTTAAAATATTTTTTTTTTCTGAACAAGAAGCATGAATAAACAAATCAGGATGATAAATTAATTGAAGTTTATAAAAATTTTTCGAGAGTAACTTTTTATTAATTTCTATTTTTTTTGGTAAATTAAATAATTGAAAATAATCCATAAAAATCCTAAGATATTTAAAATATATATACAAATTATTAAATGTTGAAAGAGACAATACTTTCAACATTTAATTAGAAATTTATATTTTTTTATTTTTATAGTCAAAAATAGCTGCTTTAATGGCATCTTCTGCCAATATAGAACAGTGAATTTTGACTGGTGGTAATTCTAATTCTTCTACTATTGCTGTATTTTTAATAGATTCAGCTTCTTGAATAGATTTTCCTTTGACCCATTCAGTAACTAATGAACTAGATGCTATTGCAGAGCCACATCCGTATGTTTTAAAACATGCATCTTCAATAATACCCTCTGCATTAACTTTTATTTGTAATTTCATTACATCACCGCAAGCTGGTGCCCCTACTAATCCACTTCCAACATTTATATCTGAACTAGAAAAAGATCCAACATTACGCGGATTTTCATAATGATCCATTACTTTTTTACTATAAGCCATATAAAAACCTTAAATTTTTATGAATATTAATTATGATCCCATTCTATACTATTTAAATCAACTCCTGATTTAAACATTTCCCATAAAGGAGAAAGTTGACGTAATTTATCAATAGATTTATGAACTAATTCAATAGCATATTCAATGTCTTTTTTTGTAGTAAAGCGACCAATGGAAAAACGAATCGAACTGTGTGCTAGTTCATCCTTTATTCCTAATGCTTTTAATACATAAGAAGGTTCTAAACTTGAAGAGGTACAAGCAGAGCCAGAAGAAATAGCTAAATCTTTCAATGCCATAATTAGTGATTCGCCTTCAACATAGTTAAAGCTTACATTCAAAATATGAGGTGCACCTTGTTTTAAATCACTGTTCAAATAAACTTCCTCAATATCTTTAATACCATTCCAAAGAATATTTCTTAACTTAGTTAAATGAATAAAATCATCGTCAATTTTTTTTTGTGCTAAATAACATGCTTCGCCCATACCAATAATTTGATGAACAGCTAAAGTTCCTGATCTCATACCACGTTCATGACCTCCACCATGTAATAAAGGTGACAAACGAACTCTTGGTTTACGACAAGCATACAAACAGCCAATTCCCTTAGGTCCATAAATTTTATGGGCAGAAAAAGACATCAAATCTATACATGAATTATTTAAATCAAATTTTATTTTTCCGACACTTTGTGTGGCATCAATATGACAAAAAACATTATTTTTTCTGCATATTTTTGATATATTATTAATATCCTGTATGATGCCCGTTTCATTATTGACATGCATAATAGAAACAAGTATTGTATTTTTTTTTATATTTTTTTTTATATCATTTGGATCAATAATTCCATTATTTTTGGGTTTCAAATAAGTAATAAAAAAACCTTCATTTTCTAAATATCTACATGTATCTAAAATAGATTTATGCTCAGTTTGACTCGTTATAATATGATTGCCTTTTTTTTTATGAAAGTAAGCAATACCTTTAAGTGCTAAATTATTCGATTCAGTGGCTCCTGAAGTAAAGATAATTTCACGTGAATCCGCTTTAATCAATTCTGCTATTTGGTTTCGAGCAACATCTACTGCTTCTTCCGCATCCCAACCAAATTTATGAGAGCGAGAGACAGAGTTACCAAATGTTCCATCTAGTGTTAAGTAATGCATCATCTTTTTTGCAACTTTTTCTTCTACCGGTGTTGTTGCAGCATAATCTAAATAAATCGGAATTTTCATAAAATATTTACCTTATACATCATAAAAAATTTAAATAGAGAAATATATTAACTTTCTAAAATATATTGATATTATATCAATTTTATAATATAAAATTAGTATATAATATATACTAGACTTTTTTTTATATTCACAATATAATAAAATCTCTTATTTTTAGTATAAATTGAAGGGGTGTAGTTCAATTGGTAGAGCATCGGTCTCCAAAACCGAAAGTTGTAGGTTCAAATCCTACCATCCCTGAAATACATTTAAAATCTCATTATCTCGCTATTTACTTATCAAACAAATACTTTTTTTATTATATAAAAGTATTATCCGAAATATTTATCGTTATCTCAAAAAATATACCAAAAATATCATTTTCCATTCTCAAGTAATGTATTATTAAATAATTATCGTAGGAATCATCAAAATGCCACAATATCGTTCTTTTACGACAACACATGGTAGAAATATGGCAGGAGCTCGATCTTTATGGCGAGCTACCGGCATGATAGATGAAGATTTTAAAAAACCTATTATTGCAGTTGTCAATTCTTTTTCTCAATTTGTACCTGGACATGTGCATTTACAATCTGTAGGGAAAGTAGTTTCTCAAGCCATTAATAATGCTGGAGGTGTTGCTAAAGAATTCAATACTATTGCTATAGATGATGGTATAGCCATGGGACATGCAGGTATGCTATATTCATTACCATCTCGGGAATTGATTTCCGATTCTATAGAATATGTCATCAATGCACATTGCGCTGATGCAATGATTTGTATTTCTAATTGTGATAAAATTACACCTGGCATGCTGATGGCATCATTACGTTTGAATATTCCTTCTGTTTTTGTTTCTGGCGGACCCATGGAAGCTGGGAAAATAAAAAAAAATAACAAAATAATAAAAATTGATTTAGTAGATGCAATGATTCAAAGTGGTAACCCCTCACAATCTGAAAAATTTATTAATAAAATTGAGCAATTAGCATGTCCTACATGTGGATCCTGTTCTGGAATGTTTACAGCCAATTCTATGAATTGTTTAACTGAAGCACTGGGTTTATCATTACCAGGTAATGGTACGTTATTAGCCACGCATACTGATCGCAAAAAACTATTTTTAAATGCTGCTAAATGCATAGTAGATATTACTAAAGATTATTATGATAATAATAATGAAGATGTTTTACCCTGCAATATTGCAAAAAAAGAATCCTTTAAAAATGCAATGATGTTGGATATTGCCATGGGTGGATCCACTAATACTATTTTACATTTGTTAGCTGCTGCGCAAGAAGCGGATGTGGATTTTACAATGTCAGATGTTGATAATTTGTCGAAAATTATACCTCATATTTGTAAAGTAGCACCCAGTACGTCTTTATATCATATTGAAGATGTACATCGAGCAGGTGGTGTCATGGGTATTTTAGGTGAATTAAATAGAGCAAATTTATTAAATGTATATACAAAAAACATTCTGAGATTATCTTTACAAGATACATTAAAAAAGTATGATATTTTAACCACAAAAAACACTTATGCACTTAAAATGTTTCGAGCGGGACCTGGTGGAATACGTACAATAGAGCCATATTCTCAAAGTTGTAGATGGAAAGAACTTGATACTGATAGACGTTATGGATGTATTAGATCTTGTGAGCATGCTTATACTAAAACTGGTGGATTAGCTGTTTTATATGGTAATTTAGCAAAAAATGGCTGTATAATAAAAACGGCAAGTATTGAAAAAAGTCATTATATTTTTTCTGGACCAGCAAAAGTATATAATAGTCAAGAAGAAGCAGTAAATGCTATTTTAAATAATAAAATTATTCCAGGAGATGTAGTTGTTATACGTTATGAAGGTCCTAAAGGGGGTCCAGGTATGCAGGAAATGTTATATCCGACTACATATTTAAAATCTATGAATCTAGATAAAAAATGTGCATTAATTACCGATGGTAGATTTTCTGGTGGTACTTCTGGTCTATCAATAGGACATATTTCCCCTGAAGCTGCAAATAAAGGTCTTATTGCATTAGTAAAAAATAATGATATTATTGAAATTAACATTCCAAATAGAACAATTAATTTAAAAATCACAGAAAATGAATTAAATTTTCGTATTGCTACTGAAAAATTAAAAGGTTCTAAATCTTACCTTCCGAATAATCGTCAAAGACACATTTCTTTTGCATTAAAAACATATGCATTTTTTGCCACTAGTGCTGATAAGGGAGCTGTAAGAGATAGAAATAAATTATCTAATTTTTAATTTTTTATCTTGTATATTTTTTATTAAACTTCTTTGGAGAAAATACAGTGAATTATTTTAATCAATTAAAATTTAGTCAAAAAATAAAGCAAATTAAACACTGTCGTTTTATGAAAAGAAAAGAATTTCAAAAAAAAAATAATATTTTAAAACAAAAAAAAATAGTTATTGTTGGTTGTGGAGCTCAAGGTTTAAATCAAGGATTGAATATGCGAGATGCAGGACTTAACGTTGCTTTTGCATTAAGAAAAGAAAGTATTATTAAAAAAAATATATCCTGGATTAACGCAACAAAAAATAATTTTATAGTTAACGACTATAATTCTTTAATACCTCATGCTGATTTAATTATCAATTTAACACCTGATAAAAAACATTCGACAGTTGTTCAAGAATTACAGAGACTGATGAAAAAAAACTCTTGTTTAGGTTATTCACATGGATTTAATATTGTAGAATGCGGCGAAAAAATTCGAGAAGATATTACAGTGATTATGGTGGCTCCAAAATGTCCAGGTACTGAAGTAAGAGAAGAATATAAAAGAGGTTTTGGTGTACCCACTTTAATTGCAGTGCATAATGAAAATGATCCACATAATATGGGATTAGAACTTGCTAAAGCATGGGCATATTCCATTGGTGGGCATCGGGCTGGTGTATTAGAATCGTCTTTTGTAGCTGAAGTTAAATCTGATTTAATGGGTGAACAAACTATTCTATGTGGTCTTCTTCAAACTGCTTCCCTAGTTTGTTACGAAAAGCTCATTCATGATAAATATGATGCTACATATGCAGGAAAATTAGTACAATATGGATGGGAAGCTATTACAGAATCTTTAAAACATGGTGGTATTACATTAATGATGGATAGATTATCTAATTCGGCTAAAATTAGAGCATTTATACTATCTAAAAAAATTAAAAAAATACTCTCGCCTTTATTCCAAAAACATATGGATGATATTATTTCCGGACAATTTTCTCTAGAAATGATGCGTGACTGGAATCAAGAAGATAAAAAATTGTTAAATTGGCGCATAAAAATTAAAAATACGAGCTTTGAAAACTCTCCAGTATCTTTATCGAAAATACCAGAACAAGAATATTATGATCACGGCACATTAATGGTTGCAATATTAAAAGCAGGAATAGAATTAGCTTTTGACACTATGCAAAATGCAGGTATTATGAAAGAATCTGCTTATTATGAATCATTACATGAACTACCATTAATTGCTAATACGATTGCTAGAAAAAAACTTTACGAAATGAATATGGTTATTTCTGATACTGCTGAATATGGTAGTCATTTATTCTCTAATACTGCATATCCAATATTAAGTAATATAGTAAAAACATTGCCTCATAATGATATAGGCTCTACTGTTCCAATACAATCTATAGATAATTCTGAATTATATCAGATTAATGAGTCTATTCGCAATCATCCTATTGAAACTGTTGGCCGAAAATTAAGAAGTTATATGAAAGATATGAAAAAAATTACCGTTGCACAATAAATTTTTTTATTTTTTTTAAAACAATTTTTATTAATTGAATACTATTATTTATGTCACTAAACTCTATTCAAAAAAATGCAATTCATTGTACCAATGGTCCCTGTTTAATATTAGCAGGGGCTGGATCCGGTAAAACTAAAGTAATTATTAATAAAATTATTCATTTGATAAAAAATTGTCAATATCAACCCGAGAATATTGTTGCTGTCACTTTTACTAACAAAGCAGCTCATGAAATAAAAATACGACTTGCAAAATATTTGAATGCTATACATATTAAAAATATGATTATTTCTACTTTTCATTCATTAGGTTTAGAAATTATTAGAAAAGAAATTAAATCATTTGATTTAGATATAAATTTTTGTATTTTTGATGAAAAAGATCAATTATCTTTATTAAAAACAATTATTGATAAAAAAATAGAATATAATAAGAAATTTTTAAAAAAAATTTTATTTATGATTTCATATTGGAAAAATAATTTTTTTACACCTGAAGCAGCAAAAATATCAGCAAAATCTACATTAGAACAAGAATGTGCATTGCTTTACAAGAAATACAATTGGCATTTACGTCAATCAAATGCACTCGATTTTGATGATTTAATTTGTATTCCAGTATTATTATTAAAAAATAATAAAAAAATACGCAATGATTGGAAAAAAAAGATTTCTTATTTTTTAGTAGATGAATATCAAGATACAAATAATAGTCAGTATGCTTTATTAAAAATTTTAACTAATGAAAATTCCAATTTTACATTAGTTGGAGATGATGATCAATCAATATATTCTTGGCGCGGTGCTAAATTAGAGAACATATTATCATTACAAAAAGATTATCCTAATTTAAGAATAATTAAAATGGAACAAAATTATCGCTCTTCTAAAAGAATCATTAAAGTGGCTAATAGTTTAATTTCAAACAATGTCAATTATTTTCAAAAAAAATTGTTTTCTAATTTGGATTATGGTAAAAAAATTACTATCATAATTGGTGACAATGAAGAACAAGAAGCAGAAAAAATAGTAGAAAAAATTATTTATGAAAAATCCAAAAAAAAAATGCATTATAAAGATTGCGCTATTTTATATCGCGGAAATTATCAAGCACAAATTTTTGAAAAAATATTTATTAAAAAAAATATTCCTTATAATATATCCATAAGTACATCATTTTTTTCCCGTCCAGAAATAAAAGATATACTTTCTTATTTACGTATTATTATTAATCCTAATGATGATTATGCATTTATAAGAATATTAAATATTCCTTCACGGAAAATGGGTGTCATTACTTTACAAAAAATAAAAAAAATTGCTCTTGAAAAAAATATAAGTTTATTCACAGTTATCAAAAATTTAAAAGAGCATCATTTATTTAATACAAACACACTAAAAAAATTAAATTCTTTTTCTTCCTGGATAGAAAAAAAATATTTAATATCTTCTTCGAATCCTTTAAAGATATTGAATACAATTATAGAAGATATTGAATACGAATCATGGTTATCAAAAACTTTAAAAGAACCTGAAAAAATAAAAATTAGTATGAATAATATTTATGTTTTATTAAAATGGTGTAAAAGTATGTTAAAAGGAAGTGAAATTGAAATACCGATGACATTATCTCAAATTATCGCTAAAATGACTCTTCGGGATATTGTTGAGGAAAATAAAGAAAGTGATATTAATGATACTGTGAAATTAATGACATTACATGCATCAAAAGGATTAGAATTTTCTTTTGTTTTTATTATTGGTATGATAGATGGTATTTTGCCAAATTATCGAAGTATTAACGATAATAAAATAGAAGAAGAGCGCCGTTTAACATATGTAGGAATCACTAGAGCAAAAAATAAATTATTTTTGTCTTTATGTCGTAAACGTAACGAATATGGCAAGTGGCTAGATGCTGAACCAAGTCGTTTTTTATTCGAATTACCTAGAGAAGATTTATATTTTGAAGAAAATTTATCATTAAACAAAAAATATAATACAATAAATATTCAAAAAAATAAAATAAAAACATTTAAAAAAATTTTACAAAATTTTAAAAAAAAATATCAATAAAAATGAAAATAAAATTTTTTAATTTTAGTTTAAATCAATTCTTAAAAATGATATTATTGTTTTATTAATATTTTACAATATATACATTAAGATATCACTTAATTTATAATTAATGAGCTAGTCAATAAAATGAACAAAATAATTGAATTAACTGATCACAATTTTGAAAAAAAAGTATTACAATCAAACACTTTTGTTTTAGTGGATTTTTGGGCGGAATGGTGCAATCCTTGTAAAATGATTTCTATAATACTGGATGAAATTGCTCAAGAATATAATGAAAAAATAATAGTTGGAAAGCTGAATATCGAAAATAATCCCAATACTCCTCCCATATATTCCATCAGAAGCATTCCAACACTGTTATTATTTTCAAATCAATCCGTTATTGCTACAAAAGTAGGTGCTGTATCAAAAATACAGCTAAAAGATTTTCTAGATAAAAATATTCATTAAAGTAATTTATTAATTTTTTATATATTAATATCAGTGGACATAAAATATTATCTATTATGTCACAATTTTTATTTCAAGATTGACCCCGATTTTACTAAGAACCCACCATTATGAATCTTACCGCACTTAAAAATATGCCAGTTTCTGAATTAATTACTCTTGGTGAAAAAATGGGGTTGGAAAATTTAGCGCGCATGCGTAAACAAGATATTATTTTTGCCATCCTAAAACAACACGCAAAAAGCGGAGAAGATATATTTGGAGACGGTGTTTTAGAGATATTACAAGACGGATTTGGTTTTTTACGCTCTGCAGACAGCTCTTATTTAGCTGGTCCTGATGATATATATGTTTCACCTAGTCAAATCCGCAGATTTAATTTGCGCACAGGTGATACAATTGCAGGTAAAATAAGACCACCTAAAGAAGGTGAGCGATATTTTGCTTTACTGAAAGTGAATGCAGTAAATTATGATAAACCTGAAAATGCAAGAAGTAAAATTTTATTTGAAAATCTAACACCATTACATGCTAATTCTAGATTGCGAATGGAAAGGGGTAATGGTTCAACTGAAGACTTAACAGCGAGAGTTTTAGATTTAGCATCACCTATTGGACGAGGTCAAAGAGGTTTAATAGTTGCACCTCCTAAAGCTGGAAAAACAATATTACTTCAGAATATCGCACAAAGTATTGCTTATAATCATCCTGACTGTGTTTTAATGGTATTACTCATTGATGAAAGACCAGAAGAAGTAACAGAAATGCAAAGATTAGTTAAAGGCGAAGTAGTTGCTTCTACTTTTGATGAACCGGCATCAAGACATGTGCAAGTAGCGGAAATGGTGATTGAAAAAGCTAAAAGATTAGTCGAACATAAAAAAGATGTAATTATTTTACTTGATTCTATCACCCGATTGGCTCGAGCTTACAACACTGTAGTGCCTGCATCAGGGAAAGTATTAACAGGAGGTGTTGATGCAAATGCTTTGCACAGGCCAAAGCGTTTTTTTGGTGCAGCTCGTAATGTAGAAGAAGGAGGTAGTTTAACTATTATTGCAACCGCTCTGGTCGATACAGGATCTAAAATGGATGAAGTGATTTATGAAGAATTTAAAGGAACAGGTAATATGGAATTGCCTTTATCTAGAAAAATTGCAGAAAAGCGTGTTTTTCCGGCTATTGATTACAATCGTTCAGGAACTCGAAAAGAAGAACTATTAACATTGCCTGATGAATTACAGAAAATGTGGATTTTAAGAAAAATTATTCATCCTATGAGTGAAATTGATGCCATGGAGTTTTTACTCAACAAACTGTCTATGACAAAAACAAATGATGAATTTTTTGATATGATGAAACGTTCATAAAAATATTTAAAAAAAAGCTGGACAATTCATGTTATTAATTTTAAAATCAAATATATTTTATACTTATGCGCTCGTAGCTCATTTGGATAGAGCGCTACCCTCCGAAGGTAGAGGTGTCAGGTTCAAATCCTGTCGGGCGCACTGGTGATTTATTTCTAAAAAAGTTATATAAATATTGTTATTGGTGGCTATAGCTCAGTTGGTAGAGCTCTGGATTGTGATTCCAGTGGTCATGGGTTCAAATCCCATTAGCCACCCAGATATAATTTCGGCGAATAGCGCAGTTTGGTAGCGCAACTGGTTTGGGACCAGTAGGTCAGAGGTTCAAATCCTCTTTCGCCGAAAAAAGTCTATTTAAAATTTCTTATTTTGTCAATAAAATTTAACAAATACTTATTATTAGCATATTGACAAGACATTATATTAGTCCATCCTATATTTCTAGCTAAATAAGCTAATCTTTCTCCAATTACTAATATTTTGCATTTAAACAACCATTTCTGGCGATCATCATCAGAAAATAAAGTATTTAATTTATAAATTATTTCAGAGCTAGTTACTAATAAACTATTTATTTCATAACTACGCCATTTTTTACCTTCTTTTATTCCATCTAATTTTTTAAAAAATCTTTTATAGCATTCAATAACCGAGACATCAATATTTTTTTTTCTTAGTTCTTTTTGTATTAATTGTCTACCATTTTCTCCTTGTAGAAGTATAATTTTTTTGTTTTTTATATCATTTTTATATAAAATGTCTAATAAAGATTCGCTATTCTCTTTTTTTTTAGGTATTAAAATTTTTTTTTAATATATTGTTGTAACAATCTAGCTGTACTTTGACCAATTGCATAATACTGTGGGTTAGAAGGCCAATTAAGAGTATTTTGTTTTAAATACCAATTAGTATAATGAACAGCCTTAGGAGAAAAAATAATAATTTTATCTGATTTATATAATGATTTTATATTTTTTGTTAATCCCTTTAATCCATCACTAAAAATAAAATCCAATAAAGAAAAATGATAAGCAAAAATACCTATATTCTTTAAACCATCTACTAACTCTTCTCCCATAGGAGAAGGTCTTGTAATTAGTATTTTCATATGTAATAAGAGTTATTAATGTGAAGATGTTGAAGTATTTTTTTGGCACCGTTACTGAGCAATTCATTAGCTAACGAATGTCCCATTTTTTCACCTGTATTGTATAAACCTATTCTTTCACCTCGTAATATAATTTTTCCATTTGGTGATCCTACTAATCCTCGTAACCAAATTTTATTTTTTCTAAGAATAGCGTAACTGCCGATTGGAATTTGACATCCCGCTTGTAATTTTTTACAGAAAGCGCGTTCTGCATTAATTTCTATAACAGTATTTAAATGATTAAGGCGAGATAAAAAAAATAACATTTTTTTGTCGTGTAATCTAGATTGAATACCAATAGCTCCCTGACCACATGAAGGTAAAGATAATTCAGCAGGTATAATTTGAGTAATTCGGTTTTTTAAACCTAATCTATTTAATCCCTCCGCAGCAAGAATAATAGCATCATATTTTCCTTGATCTAGTTTAGCTATTCTAGTTTCTACATTTCCTCTTAGAGGAACAATAATTAAATCCGGTCTATAAGTAATAAGTTGACACTGTCTTCTTAAACTTGATGTTCCAATAATGGCGCCTTTTGGTAAATGATTGATGGATTTATAATTATTAGATACTAAAGTATCAAATGGATTACCTCTCTCACATATACTAATTAAGCATAATTCTTTTGTTATTGTTACCGGTAAATCTTTCATAGAATGTATAGCAATATCCGCTTTATTTTCTAAGAGTGCTATTTCTAATTCTTTAATAAATAATCCTTTACCTCCAATTTTTGATAAAGATTTATTTAAAATATTATCTCCATGTGTGACGATTGGCACTAATTTAATATTTAAGTTAGGATATAAAGATAGCAATTTTTTTTGAACATATTTAGTTTGTTGTAAAGCTAAAGGACTTTTTCTTGTTGCAATTCTTAGTATTTTATTTATCATATGAAAATTTATATTAGTATTAGAGTAATGTAAATTATATTTTTATCTATACAAAATTATTAATAAATAATTTTATTGATACAATTATTTTTTATGTTTTTAGAGAAGAATATTTTATAAAATCTAAATTTGTATTCGATTGAATCGAGCATGCTTTTTGAAATATTTTCCAAAAATCTTTACAAGTACGATTGCAAATCCACAAGTTATTTTTATAATTAAAGTGATAACCACTAATTGATGTAGCCAGCCAAATTTGTTTCAAGGATTCTTGTTTATTAATAATAATCACTGTTTTGTTTAAAAATTTTATTGTAAATACATAATTTTGTATTTCATAATCAATATCTATTGTTTTACTGTATATGTTTAAATTGTCTTCTATCTTAAAAAATAAATCATCTACTAGTTTATAAAATTGATTATTTTTTATCATATTGATATTATTTTTTTTCATCTTTATACCTTAAAAGTAATATTTATATTTTATATAATTCATTATATAATGATAATATATTTTTGTATTTGACACTTTATAATTACAATATTTATTGTATTTTGACATAATTCTAATTTTTCCTTATAAAAATAATTAAAATATTTTTGGTAAAATAAATGCTACTAAAATATAAACACAAGAAAAAAATAAATTTCTCTAAAATGCATGGTTTAGGTAATGATTTTGTTGTTATTAATTCTATTCATAGAAATATTTTTTTATCCCCTTTTGATATTCAAAGATTATCTGATCGACATAGAGGTATTGGTTTTGATCAGTTGTTACTAGTAGAAAAATCTTATAATACTATTTTTGATTTTAACTATCGAATTTTTAATGCCAATGGAAATGAAGTAGAGCAATGTGGAAATGGTGCTCGTTGTTTTGGATTATTTGTAACAAAAAAAAAATTAACTAAAAAAAAGAATATTTCTGTTAGTGCTCACTCAAAAAAATTAATTATTACTTTAATGTCGAACAACTTAATTCAAGTAAACATGGATGAGCCTGTATTCAGTTCAAATAATATCTCTTATCTAAAAAATATAGTAGATCATAATTTCTTTCTTGATTTCATCAATATTAGCTTACGATGTGGTGTTGTATCGATGGGAAATCCACATTGTATTATTCAAATAAACTGTATTGATTATGCCCCTGTTCAGAAAATTGGTATTCAATTACAAAAAAATATTATATTTCCTAATGGAATTAATGTAAGTTTTATGCAAATTATTAATAAAAATTATATTAAATTAAGAGTATATGAACGTGATGTCGGGGAAACAAAAGCTTGTGGAAGTGCAGCCTGTGCAGCCGTTGCAATGGGTATTGTGCAAAAAAAACTGAATAATAAAGTAAAAGTAGATTTATTAGGAGGTGCTTTAACAGTTCAATGGGCCGGAATTGGATCGCCTTTATATATGATTGGTCCTGCTGAACATGTTTACGATGGTTATTTATATATATAAATATATTATTTTTAACATTAATATGATCAAATTTTAAAAAGGTTTTTGATAATGTCTCTAAAAAAAAAAGAATAAAACTTAAAAAAAAAGAATATATTCAAAAAAATACAAAACATTTTTATAAAGTAATTTTAGCTCTTTTTTTAGGAGGTTTTTCAACATTTTCTATTTTATATTGTGTACAATCAATTTTGCCCATATTTTCAAAACAATTCTATTTAACACCCGCTGAAAGTAGTTTTTCACTTTCAGCAGCAACAGTAATGATGGCGATAGGAATGATTTTTACCGGGCCATTATCTGATGTCCTTGGCCGAAAATCGATTATGTTTTCTTCTCTTTTTATTGCATCAGCACTGACTATATTATGTTCTTGCATGAATAATTGGTCTGAAATCGTTTTATTAAGAGCTTTAACTGGGCTTTCTTTAAGTGGAGTTGTAGCAGTCGCTATGGCATATATTAGTGAAGAAATTGATCCTAGTGCTTTATCTTTGTCTATGGGTTTATATATTAGTGGTAATACTATTGGTGGTTGTTCTGGAAGATTATTAAGTAGTATTTTATCAGAAAAATTTTCTTGGCATACTGCTTTAATGATTATTGGATTGTCGTCTTTAATATCTTCTTGTTTTTTTTTGTATTTACTACCTTCTTCTCGTAATTTTCATTCTATTTCAATTAATTTACGTGTATTTTTAAAAAATTTTTATTTTCATCTGACTAATCCTATATTATTTGTATTATTTATAATAGGATTTATAATCATGGGAAGTTTTGTAACAATTTTTAATTATATTAGTTATCGCTTAATGTTACAGCCTTTTTTTTTATACCCTTCTAGCATAGGTTTATTATCGATGATTTATTTAACAGGGGTATACAGTTCACCGAAAGCCGGTATATTAATGCAAAAATATAATTATAATAATATTTTAACATTTGCATTATTGCTTATGATGATTGGTATTTTAATGACACAAAAAGATAATTTATTTATCATTATTCTAGGTTTAATAATATTTTCTGGTGGTTTTTTTGCGTCTCATTCTGTCGTCAGTAGTTGGATAAGCTCTTGCGCACATATTGCTAAAGTACAAGCAACATCTTTATATTTGTTTTTTTATTATTTAGGTTCTAGTATTTTTGGTACTATTGGTGGCTTATTTTGGCATTTCTCTCAATGGTTCGGCATTTCTGTTTTTATTATAACCATGTTGTTAATAGGAATATTTTTATCTTGTCGTATAAAATATAAAGAAAAATAATAAAAAAATTTTATATTAATATGCAATTAATATCTTAATTAAGATGTATACCTTATTTTAAAATTGTTTTATTTTTATATAAAATTATGAATGCTTTTATAATACAGAATACGTAGTATCAATTTTAAACTTATATTATTTTAATATAGATAAAATATTATATTTTTTAATGCTATATTTTTATTATTTTAAATATATTTTAGATGAAATAATATTACTTTCAATAATGATTGATATCTATTAATTATTATTAGACTTTTACATTATTATTATTTTATATTTTTATATAATTTGAGAATAATAATTATAAAATCTATACATATTGTGTTTTTATAGAATTTAATTTTTTATTTTTTTGTATTTTCAATTAAGTACGTATTCAAAAATATATTTTTTGAAAATCTTTTTTATTAAATAATATTTATATATTTATTAATATAAATAATTGTATTATGATTTTTTTTATTAAATAAATAGCATTTATTTTTTTAATTCCTATCTCTATAAAGGATTATAAAAAATACAATTATGAATAAGAAATTGTTGTTTTAAATATAGAATATTTTATTATTAATTGATATCCATAAAAGAATAAGAAAAATTTTATCATATACGATAATCATATATATATTAAATATTTAAGAATATTGTTTTATATAATATTAAAATAATTATTATATCTTAAATATAGAAAAATTTTTTTATTATATTTTTAAAAAAATTATTTTTATTAATTACGATTTTATTAAAAAATAAAATATTTTATTGGTATAATTTTATATATATTATTAATTGTATGATACTTCTTGTAGAAATATGAAAATAAATATTTATTTTATTTTTTAAAAGGAAGATATATATCAAATCTATGTTTTTTACTTTTAATTATAAAATCAGGTTTTTCTTTGTTTAATGGTTCAGAAAAATAAGGTCTTTTAACAATTATTCTTTTTTTTGCAAATCGTCTAGAAATATTTAATAGTTTATTTGCATCATTATCTTGACCTATTAATCCTTGGAGAAATTGCATATCTTTTTGAGATAAAGATTTTTTTTTTCTATTAGGATACATTGGATCTAAATAAATAACATCTGGTTGAGGAATTGGTAATGATAGCATATGAATGCTATCATGATATATTAGTTTTAATCGTTCTTTTAACCATGATCCAATTTTTTTGTCTGCATATGCTCTTTTTAAGCCATCTTTTAATAATTCTACAATCACTGGATGACGTTCTATCATAATTACATAACAACCCAAGAAAGATAATACAAAGGCATCACGACCCAAACCTGCTGTTAAGTCTAAAACACAAGGAAAATAATTTTTTTTTATACCTACAGCTTTAGCGAGCATTTCATTATGAGTATTAGCATGAAAGCATCGATAATTATTTTTTTCGGAAAGAAAGTCAATTTTTATCATTTATTGAATAAAATTTTAATAATTATATAAATTAAACAAAATAATTACGCATTATTAACAATAATATTTAGTTATATTATCGTTTAAATAATTTATAGTAAATAAGTTTTTATCATATCAAGATAAATATATTTTATTTTTATTGTTTTTTTGATTATATAATATATAATAAAATTTCTTTATATTTCCTGCTGTCTTATATGACAATATTTCTAATATTTATTAGAAAGAAAAAATTTAAAAACTTAAATAATATATAAAAATATTTTTATAATTTTCATACATCTTATTAATGAGATATTTCAAAAATTCCAGAGGACCAAATGATCTTATCTATTATGATGATAAATAAAAATAACAAAAACAAAATTTTAGATTATCATCGAAGTAGTGTTAAAAAAAAAATGATATTTTATTAATCAAAGAAAAAAAAATAGAAATGAAAAGCTATACTGTCTTTTTATCTTTAGACAAAGAAAAAAAAAATAGTATACGAAGTAATATTGATAAAAATAATTCAGAGCATTCTACTTTTTCTATTAAAAAATTAATTTTAGATAATGACGATGATGTAATCGATCCTATTCAGGAAATACCACCAGAGTATCCTCCTAATCCTATTCAGGAAATACCACCAGAGTATCCTCCTAATCCTATTCAAGAAGATATGAGTTCAGAAGAACTAAATGATCACCATAAAATTAATCAGAATAAAAAAGAAAAAGATATTCATGAAGACAATAGAATTTCAAATTTTATTGTCGAAAAAATTTTTGATAATATATTTATATTTATTGTTTTTTTAAAAACATTTTTTTTATAATTATACATTTGATAAATATTTGTATATCTATATTTAAATGTATTACAGATAATTCAGTTAAAATTTTTTAAATCATATCCAATAAATTCTTTATCTAGTCATAATGAAATCATAAAAGTTTTTATAATTCAGTAACAAATTGTAAGATAGTATTAAAAAATAGAAAAAATATTGTCTATTATCATCTCTATCTTAATAATATTTTTATATATAATAATTTCAAAAATATGTTCAAAACTCATAATAGAAAAATAAATATACTTATATCTAATAAGTCACTCAGTGTTTTTTTATTAAAAATAATATAAAATATTGCATTCTCAATAAAAATTTTTTTGTGTACAAAAATATCAAAAAGACTCTATATTATTTTTTTTATTACAACATTATATATTTGATCGAAAAATATTTTTTAAAAACTGTTTTATAAATCTTAATACCAATATTATTTTTTCTCTATTTATTTATTTATAAACTAGTCCATTATGTTATATGAAGTATTTTTTATCTAATAGTTAAGTTTTTTATTGGATATTTTATATTTTCATAGTAAAAAATTAAGTTAGAGATCAATATCTAAAATAAATTATATGAGAATAGAATAATATAATTTTTTTACTCTATAGCAACTTATTTCTGCACTGAATATTTATTTGGAAATATTACATGGTAATAAATTAGATTGAGTATATTATCAAGAACTGTTTAGAAAATATGTAGATGCAGATCGATGATTAAATTGTATTAAATCATTACATCACAAAAGTATCAATTAAATAGGTATAAATAATTAATTTTTTATTTTAAAATAACTCGTATATTTTTATGAAAATATTATTTTTTTAGTTAAAAAATAAAAAATTATTTTAACAAAATATTTTTATTTATAATATTAAATTAATTATTTTAAATAATATCTAAAAAATATATTTTTTAAAGAATTAAATAATTATAACAAAAATATTTTTTTTTAACTAAGGTAATAACCGGTAGTTTGTATATTTTTCACACTTGACCGATTTTTTCTCGCTATTATTATGAATTACATTACTTAGTAGTAATTAAATTAAAAAAATAACATTATCGATATAATATATTTTTTTTTTTTAATTATATTTTTGTGAAAAAATCATTTCTTATTACCAATAATTTTCCATAGTAATATGTCCAGGGATTTTTCGTAAATTTTTTCTCATATGTTTAATATTTTTTAAAAATAAAAATGTCTCTTTTACCATATTGGGATTTCCACATAACATAACATGGGAATTCTTTTTATTGATTGTATATCCGATTGTTTTTTCTAATTGTTCATTTTGTAATAGATAAGGAATTCTACCATGTAAAGAGCTATGATGATTTTCTCTACTAATAATAGTTTGAATTTTTAATTTTCCATGCATCTTTATACATATTTTTTTAATAAGGGGTAAATAAATTAATTCGTGTTGATATCTTACAGCATGTATCAAGATAATATCTTGAAACCTATCAATATTTTTATTGTCTTGCAGTATTGAACAATAAGGCCCTATCGCTGTACCTGTTGCAAACATCCATAATTGTTTAGACGTAGGTACTTCATTCATAGTAAAGAATCCAAATGATTTTTTTTTAATTAGAATAGTATCTCCTATTTTTAAATTATATAAATAATTACTAAATTTTCCATTTAGTACACGATTAATATAAATTTCTATACTTTTATTGCCTGGAGCATTAACAAATGAATATGCTCTTTGAATTTTTTCATTTTTTTCATTATAGAGAGCTAATTGAGTAAATTGTCCCGCGTAAAAAGGTGAAATATCTGCATCTAAAAATAGACTAAATAAGTTATTAGTCCATTTTTTTATCATTAAAACAGTTCCGTTGATCCATGGATTCATTTTATTCTATTCTTTTTGATGAAAAATCTTATTTGTATACATAAATATTATATTATTTTTTTATTAATTGTAAATATTTATTACATGTTTCTAATTTAATTTTTTGTATAGAAGATGTTTTTTTAAATAATATTAGTACTATCTAACCTTTACACAATACAGTTTAATAAAATATTTTATCCATTTTAGAAGCGATCTAAAATGGATAAATATTGCAAGAAATTATAAAATAAAACGACTAAGATCTTCATTTGATATTAATTGATCTAAATGTTCTCCAACATAATTTGCATCAATTTTTATTAATTTACCTTGATTTTTATTTGCATTAAAAGATATATCTTCCATTAATTTTTCTAATATAGTATGTAATCGGCGAGCGCCAATATTTTCCATTGATTCATTTACTTTCCATGCAGCTTCTGCAATATTTCGTATACCTTCTTGTGTAAAATGTATATTAACGTTTTCTGTTTCCATTAATGCTTTATATTGAGTAGTAATAGAAGCGGTTGGCTCTGTTAAAATTCTTTCAAAATCATCAATAGTTAATGCTTGTAACTCTACTCTAATAGGTAATCTACCTTGTAATTCCGGAATTAAATCAGAAGGAGTCGAAGTTTGAAAAGCGCCAGAGGCGATAAATAAAATATGATTTGTTTTTACCATCCCATATTTTGTTGATACAGTACAACCTTCAATTAAAGGTAATAAATCTCTTTGCACGCCTTCTCTAGAAATATCTGGACCTGAAATATTATCTCGTTTACATATTTTATCAATTTCATCAATAAAAACAATACCATTTTGTTCGACAGAATGAATTGCTTCTTTTTTTATCTCTTCCTGATTGACTAATTTAGCTGCTTCTTCTTCTGTTAATAGTATAATAGCGTCTTTTATTTTTAGACGCCTAACGTTTTTTTTATTATTACCTAAATTCTGAAATAAAGATTGTAATTGATTGGTTAACTCTTCCATGCCTGGGGGTGCCATAATTTCCACCCCCATAGTTGTTGCCAATAAACTAATTTCAATTTCTTTTTCGTCTAATACACCTTCTCTTAATTTTTTTCGAAATATTTGAATAGTTTTAGAAAGACTTTCTTTTCGTTCATTTTCCGTCCAATTATTTTTTGGTGTAGGAATCAAGACATTTAATATTCTTTCTTCAACTATTTCTGTTACACGTAATTTATTTTTTTTTATATTTTCAATTCGAATCATTTTAATTGCGGCGTCGGTTAAATCCCGTATGATAGAATCAACTTCTTTTCCAACATATCCTACTTCTGTGAATTTAGTAGCTTCAACTTTAATAAATGGAGAGTTAGCTAACTTTGCTAATCTTCTTGCAATTTCGGTTTTACCTACTCCAGTAGGGCCTATCATTAGAATATTTTTCGGTGTTATTTCATTACGCAATTCGCTATGAAGTTGCATACGACGCCAACGATTTCTAAGTGCAATAGATACAGCTCGTTTCGCTTTTTCTTGACCAATAATAAATTTATCAAGTTCTGCAACAATTTGAGGGGGGGTCATTTCAGACATAGAAAATCCTTACTTTTCTGAAAATAATTCTTTTATAGTAAAAGTGTGATTAGTATATATACAAATATTTGCAGCAATTTTAAGTGACTTTTCTACAATATTATAAGCATTAAGTTTTGTATTATCTAATAATGCCCGCGCAGCAGATTGAGCGTATGAACCTCCTGATCCAATAGCAATTAAGTCATCTTCAGGTTGTATTACATCGCCGTTACCTGTAATAATTAATGAAGTATTTTTATCAGCAACTGCTAATAAAGCCTCTAGTTTACGTAATATTCTATCAGATCTCCAATCTTTTGCTAATTCAATGGCAGAGCGTTGTAATTGACCTTGATACATAGCTAATTTTTTTTCAAATAATTCAAACAGAGTAAAAGAATCAGCTGTTCCGCCGGCAAATCCCGCAATAACTTTTTCATGATAAAGAGATCGAATTTTTTTTACATTACTTTTCATAATGGTGTTACCCAACGTAGCTTGTCCATCACCTCCAATTACTACTTTGTTCTTTAATCTAACGCTTAATATTGTAGTCACTAGAAAAACCTCTTAGATATATTAGATTATATACTTATAGAAGACTTGTTTTTATATAAAAATCTTATATAAATAACATTCATATTTGTAAAATAATATATTTTTTTTGAATGTTCTATACTATATTATTATAAGTAAAGTAAATAATAATTATTCTTACAATACTATTGAAAATAGCAAATTAAATATAGTTAGCAAGATTACAATAATATTTTTAAAAAATATTATTATAAAAAAAGAGTAATTATATTTTATATATTGTATATATCTTTAAGCTATGATTTATTATATCTCTATAATAAATTACATTGGTGTTATCATATTAATTTTCATGTTTTAAAACATATACTTAAGATAAAGGAAGTATTTTAATGAAAAAAAACATTCATCCAAACTATTCAAAAATAAATGCTATATGTTCTTGTGGAAATATAATTGAAATTTTTTCAACTCTTAATTATAATCTTAATTTAGATATTTGTGCTAAATGCCATCCATTTTATACAGGTAAGAAAAGAGTTATTGATACCGGAGGTCGTGTTGAAAGATTTAAAAAACGCTTTAATCTTATTAAAAATAATAAAATATAAATAAATTAATTCTCTTCGATATGAAATTTTTTCAATTATCTTTAAATATGTCTTATATGCTTTAATAAGATAATTTAATAACATGTTATTAAATTATCTTATTCAAAAAATATATATTTTTTATTTTGATAGTAGTCATTTTTAGATTTTTTTAAATTACTAATAACATTTATGTCTAATATTTAAATATTATATTAATAATATCAAATATTTTTATAATTTTATCACTCAAATATAGTTTATATGATCTCGTATAAAATTTTAGTTTTCAATTCTTTAAACAACCTAAAATTTAGATTTTTAATATTTTTTGTAAATAAAAAATAATTAATTTCCTAATCTTTTTTTTCGCCAAAATAATCTATATAATAATATTTTCATAAAAATATTTAATATCAACATATGAATCAATATCTAAAATGTTATTTATTTTTTCAAATTTTTTTAATTTTTTTAATATAAATAAAAAAGCATTTTTTTACATATGAAAGGATCGATAATATTTATATATTTTCTTAATATCTGATGTGCATAAATATTGTTTTTTGGATTTTATTTTATTTTTTGAGGAGTATTGAATATTTTAAAAAAATTTTTATATATGCATATTTTTTATAATTTTTTTTAAAATGGAGCGGAAAACGAGATTCGAACTCGCGACCCCAACCTTGGCAAGGTTGTACTCTACCAACTGAGCTATTTCCGCATATGAAAAAATCTTTCTATGATATATATTTTATATATATATAATATATTTTTCAAGCTTTCTTTTAAAAAATTTTATTTGATATCATTATTATGCAAGACGCATAAAGTTTTTTTTATAAACATTTAATTCCATTACTGAATCTCGAATATCTTCTAAGGCATTATGGGTATTTTTTTTTTTTATTTTTTTTATAATAGATGGATTCCAACGGTGAGCCAATTCTTTAACCGTACTAACATCAATATGACGATAATGAAAATATGCTTCTAATTTAGGCATATATTGAAATAAAAATCTTCTATCTTGTGCAATACTATTCCCGCAAATAGGCGAGGATTTTATAGGAACCCATTTTTTTAAAAAAGATATAGTTTTCAATTCCGCTTGTGTTTCATTATAAACACTATTTTGAACGCGCTGTATTAAACCTGTTTCAGTATGTATTTTTTGATTCCATTGGTTCATTAATAAAAGGTATTTTTTTTTTTGATATATAGAAATAACCGGACCTTCTGATATGATATTTAAATTAATGTCTGTTATTAATGTTGCAATTTCAATAATGCGGTGAATGTTTGGATCTAGTCCGGTCATTTCTAAATCTATCCAAATAAGATTATTTTTATTTTTTTTCATTTTTTTCTATATTAAAATATTATCATTTTTTCATTATACGATATATTTGTTTAATTGAAATAAATCTATTATAAAATTTTTGTCATAGTGAAATTAATAATTAAGCAATTAAAACAATATTATTCTATTTTAATGAGATCACACTGTTTATGAAAAATATTAACTGCACTCAAACTAAAGCATGGCATAATTTAAAAAATCATTTTCAAGAAATAAAAAATATTCATTTAAAGTCTTTATTTTCTAGCGATAAAAATCGCTTTAAAAAATTTTCTATTAAATTTGGCAATGAGATGTTAGTTGATTTTTCAAAAAATCGCATTACAGAAGAGACAGTTCAAAAACTAATTATCTTAGCTGAAGAAACTGATTTGCAAGATGGAATAAAATTAATGTTTTCTGGTGCTAAAATCAATTATACAGAAGATCGATCAGTATTGCATATTGCATTGCGTAATCGCACTAATAAAAAGATTTTAATTAACCATTGTAATATTATGACAGACATTAATTCTACACTGCAAAGAATGAAACAGTTTTCACAATTAGTCATCGATGGTATTTGGAAAAGTTATACTGGAGAATCCATTTCTGATATTGTTAACATTGGTATTGGAGGATCTGATTTAGGACCATACATGGTGACCGAAGCTTTACGTCCTTATAAAAATCATTTAAATATGCATTATGTGTCTAATGTGGATGGAACTCATCTAAACGAAGTATTAAAAAAAATCAATCCACAAAAAACATTATTTTTAATTTCCTCAAAAACTTTTACTACTGATGAAACAATGACTAATGCGAATAGTGCAAAAAAATGGATATTACATTATTCTAAAAGTATATCTTCATTAGATAAACATTTTATTGCATTGTCAACTAATGTAGATAATGCTTTAAAGTTTGGTGTTCATATAAATAATATCTTCCCGTTTTGGGAATGGGTTGGTGGTCGGTTTTCCTTATGGTCTTCAGTAGGATTATCTATTATATTATCAATTGGATTTCACAATTTTGAGAAATTTTTAGACGGCGCTCATGCTATGGATAATCATTTTTATGAAGCAGATTTTCGAAAGAATATTCCAATATTATTAGCTTTAATTAGTATTTGGTATACAAATTTTTTTCATTCGAAAACAGAAGCTATATTGCCATATGATCAATATATGCATCGTTTTCCTGCTTATTTTCAGCAAGCGAATATGGAGTCGAATGGTAAGTCTATAGATAGAAATGGAAAAAAAATACTTTATCATACTAGCCCAATCATTTGGGGTGAGCCAGGTACTAATGGTCAGCATGCTTTTTATCAATTAATACATCAAGGTACTCAATTAATTCCTTGTGATTTTATTGCGCCAATAATATCACATAATATATTAGGGCAACATCATCTGAAATTGATATCTAATTTTTTCGCACAGACTCAAACTTTAGCTTTCGGACAAACAAAAGAAGAAATAATAAAAGAACAGAAATTATTAAAAGATTCAAATCATAATATAAAAAAAATATTACCTTTTCAAATATGTCCGGGTAATCAACCTACTAATTCAATTTTAGTACGAAAAATTACACCATATAATTTAGGTTCACTAATAGCTTTATATGAACATAAAATTTTTGTTCAAGGTTATATTCTAAACATTTTTAGTTTTGATCAATGGGGTGTTGAAATAGGAAAAAAAATAGCGCAGAATATTTACTCTAGTTTGTATTATAATAAAAATACAATACATTATGATTCTTCTACTCAAGGATTAATTAATTTTTATAAATATTTTGCATAAATATAATTTTTTATATTAATTTAAAATAAAAACTTTATTGACAATATTTAGCAATAAATTGTTTATACAAGCAATACTTTAATAATTAATTAATATTTATTTTCCAGTTGAAATTATTTTTATAATTCAATTATATTGAAAATCTGAGTGCTTCTTATGTTTAAATTAATTACATTAAAAATTCAAATATTTGGTCGTTTTTTAAGTAATATGATAATGCCTAATATAAGTGTGTTTATTGCATGGGGTGTTATGACATCTTTATTTTTACCTTTAGGATGGTTTCCAAATTCATCGTTATCGCATTTAATATCTCCTATTATGACCTACCTTTTACCTTTATCTATCAGTTATACTGGAGGGCGATTAATCGCTGGTGACAGAGGGGGATTAGCTGGTAGTATAGGTGTTATCGGAGCTATTACTAGTACAAATATGCCTATGTTATTAGGTGCCATGATAGTAGGACCATTATCAGGTTGGAGTGTAAAATATTTTGACAAGTTAATAGAGAATAAAATTAAAAATGGTTTTGAAATGTTAGTCAATAATTTTTCTCTTGCTATTATCTCTATAATAATATCCATTCTTTCGTTTTTTTTTGTAGGACCTTTTATTGAATTTATTGCTCATTTTTTAAGTTTAGCAATTAAAATTTTTACAGATTATCACTTTTTACCTATTATTTCAATTATTATAGAACCCGCAAAAATATTTTTTTTAAATAATGCTATTAATCACGGAGTTCTTTCACCTTTAGGTATTCAAGAGGTAATAGAAAAAAATAGTTCTATCTTTTTCTTAATTGAATCTAATCCAGGGCCGGGATTGGGAATATTGATGGCATGGTTTTTTTATGGCAAAGGAGACTTATCAAAAACTGCTGGAGGAGCAGCTTTTATAGAATTTTTAGGTGGAGTCCACGAAATTTATTTTCCTTATGTCTTAATTAAACCAAAATTAATTATTGCTCTTATTTTAGGTGGTGTTACAGGAGTCTTCTCTCTGGTGACTTTACAAGGTGGTTTGATTTCAGCAGTTTCTCCTGGATCTATTTTATCTATCTTAGCAATGACTCCTAAAGGATTATATTTAGTTAATATAATATCTATTTTTTGTTCTTTTTTAGTATCTTATATTAGTTCTGTAATATTATTACAAATACAGTTTAATAAAAACAAAAATCTGAATACGTCTTGCAGTAGCCATATAAATATAAAAAAATATATAGATCATAATTCTTTTGAAAATATTTTATGTAAAAATATTAAAAAAATTATTGTAGCTTGCGATGCTGGTATGGGTTCAAGTGCTTTAGGTGCTAGTATCCTACGAAAAAAGATTTATGAGGCAAATTTGACTTATATTTCTGTATCTAATACAGCTATTAATTTATTACCTAAGACGGCAGATTTAATAATTACACATTATCATTTAACTCAACGTGCTAAAATATACGCACCAGATGCTCAACACTTATCTTTAAAAAATTTTCTTAATCACGATTTTTATGATAGCTTGATTCAAATATTATTAAAAAACAAGCCTATATTTAATAATGCAGACAACACAGATAATATACTTGATTTAGTTAAACCGAAATTCCTTTTTACAATTAGCAAAAAAAATATTTTTTTAAATCAATATGCTAATAATAAAGAAGAGGCTATTACATTAGTAGGTAGGTATTTATTTGAACAAGGTTATGTTCAAGAAAATTATATTAATGCTATGTTGGAGCGTGAAAAAATTTCTTCTACATGGATTGGAGAATCTATAGCATTACCACATGGTACTATTCAGTCAAAAGATTCTATTTTAAAAACAGGAATTATTTTTTGTCAATTTCCACAAGGAGTTCATTTTGGAGATGAAATTGATGATGTTGCTTATATTGTAATTGGAATTGCAGCTAGAAACAATGAGCATATTACGGTTGTGAGTAAAATTACTAATGCTTTAGATAACGCAAAAATTATTAAACAATTATCTAAAACGCAAAATATAGAAGAAGTCTTATCTTATTTGACTTTATAAAAAAATTTTATTTTATTAATTTTAAATCTAATTAAGGTTTTTTATGCAATCACTTCATTTTGGAGCGGGAAATATTGGGCGTGGTTTAATTGGTAAATTGTTATCGGAATCTGGTTTTAATGTAATTTTTGCTGATGTTAATTTAGAGTTAGTAGATGCAATTAATTATTATAAACAGTATAATATTAGAATCGTAGATAAATATAAAGATGAAATACAATGTGTTAAAAAAATTAGCGCAATTCATGTAGAAAATCCTGATATTTATAAAATTATTGCTAATACGAATTTAATTACAACCGCAGTGGGTTTTAATATTTTAGAAAAAATTTCTATGATAATTACGCAGGGTATAATATATAAAATTAATACATCATCTCAAATGCCATTGAATATCATTGCTTGTGAAAATAAAGCACTATCGAGCTCTTATTTAAAAAAAATGATTCTTTCAAATATACCCATAGAATATCATGCCTATATACAAAAATATATTGGTTTTGTAGATTGTAGTATCGATAGTATTATACCTTCTGTTCAACATAAAGAAAAAGATATTTTGTTTTTAATGGCGGAGAATTTTCAAGAATGGATAGTAAATCCTAATCAATTTAAAGGAAAGATACCTGATATTATTAATATGAAATTTAGTAATAATTTAATTGCATATATAGAAAGAAAATTATTTACTTTGAATACGGGACATGCTATAGCTGCATATTTAGGATTATTAAAAAAATATAAAACAATAAAAGAGGCTATATCAGATCACGATATTCGAAATATTGTTAAAAGCGCAATGCAAGAAAGTGGTAATGTCTTAATTAATCGGTATCATTTTAATAAAAATGATCATCTTTCTTATATTAATACAATTTTTTGTCGTTTTGAAAATGCATTTTTGATAGATTCATTAGAACGCATAGGACGTAATCCATTGCAAAAATTAGAAAAACAAGAGAGGTTAATAAAACCTCTTTTAGGTGCTATAGAATATAATTTACCTTATAAAAATTTAATCAAAGGTATTGCAAGCGTTTTTCATTATCATAATAAGAATGATAGAGAATCAATGAAAATAAATTTTTTAATAAAAAAAGACGGAATACAAAAAACGATTTTAAACATTTGTCAATTAAAACAATATAGTTATGTAGTAGATTCTATTCTGACAGAATATCAATATTTTTTTTCATGATAAAATTATAACCATATTATATTATTTTATCTATAATATACTGGTAAATTATTTTGAATAATGCAGTATAAAATACTTTTTAAACAATGAATTTATTTTGTACATCATAGATATTAATAAAAAATTAATAATTTTATACGCTGAAAAGATATATCTATATTACATAGTTAAAATACGTATTGTAATGTGTATTAACAATACTGTTCCAGTTTTCCAATTTTTTTTAAGCATGAATTTTTTCTATTAGATAAAATATTTTTATTAATGAAAATATTTTTTAATAATTTAATATAACGTATTTAAAATATATGAATATAATACAAAAAAATATTAAGCCCATAATTTTTTTTTGATGGGACCAACGGCTTGTGGAAAAAGTAAATTTGCTATTAATCTTAGATCATATTTACCAATAGAATTAATAAGTGTCGATTCAGCTTTAATTTATCGCGATATGAATATTGGAACATCAAAACCAAATGATTCTGATTTATTGAAACACCCTCATCATTTATTAAATATTAAAGATCCTATTGAAAGTTATTCTGTTGCAGAATTTCAAAAAGATGTTTTAAAAATCATTATAAAAATTATTCAATCTGGGAAAATACCTTGTCTTGTCGGTGGAACAATGTTTTATTATCAAGCATTGTTATACGGATTATCTGCTCTACCTAAATCTAATCAAAAAATTCGTGAACATATTTTGCATATAGTTAAAAATAAAGATTGTTTACACAAACAGTTAAAGTTAATTGATCCTATTTCTGCTGTGCGTATTCATCATAATGATATTCAGAGATTATTAAGAGCATTAGAGGTATTTTTTATTACTGGAAAAACTATTACTGAATTAACACAAAATAATAGTTATATATTACCATATACTGTTTTACAATTTGCTCTTATGCCACCAAGTAAAGAGTGGTTGTATAAGCAAATTAATTTTCGTTTAGATCAAATGTTATTTACAGGTTTTCAAAAAGAAGTCGAGTTATTATTTTATAGAGGAGATTTGCATATAAAATTACAATCTATTCGATGTATAGGTTATCGTCAAATGTGGCAATATTTAGAATATAAAATCAGTCATCAAGAAATGGTTTACGAAATTATAAGATCTACACGGAAATTGGCTAAACATCAATTGACTTGGCTGAAAAAATGGAAAAATATTTATATATTAGATAATCAAAATTTTGATTTATCTATTAAAAAATTTTTAAACATTTTTAACAAAAAAATTATCAAGTGTTATTCATAATTTTTTATGAATGAATTTAAAAAAATATTTTTAAAAATTTTTAATAAACTATATATTTATTATTTATATTTTTTAATATTGTCAATAAATAGACAATATATTATATATTAAAAAAATAAATTAATGATAGTTTTACAAAAACTAATTTTATATGAGGCATAAGATGGCCTGGAAAAAACCAAATAATTGTAAGTCTGATATTGATCCGTGGGGTCAAAATAATAGTAGTAATAAAAAATCTTCTAATCGTACTGACGAAAAAAAAATAGTTAAAAAAACTCATTTATCAGATATGAAAAGTTTTTTATATAAAATTAGTGGTACTATTATTAATACCAATAATTCTTTGCAATCTTCAAAAAAAAATGGTAATCCAATTGGGATAATGTTATTTATTATTTTTTTTATTTGGTGTTTTTATGGTTTTTATATTATTAAAGATAATGAACGAGGTGTAATTACTACTTTAGGAAAATTTAGTAATATAGTTCAACCGGGATTGCATTGGAGACCTATATTTATAAAAAATGTAAAAATTGTTGATACAACTATTATACGTGAATTAATAACTAAAAGCTCTATATTAACGGCTGATGATAATGTTGTTTATACAGAAATGAATATTAAATATAAAATCATTAATCCAGAAGATTATTTTTTTTCTGTATTGTATCCAGATAATAGTTTACGTCAAGCAACTGAGAGTGCAATTCGTAACGTTATTAGTCATACTACTATGAATCAAATTTTAACTGAAGACCGAGTGTGGATAAAAAATAATATACAAAAAAACATTGAAGAAATAATAAAACCCTATAAAATGGGGATAAGAATATTAGATGTGAATACGCAAGTTATTGAGCCTCCCAAATTTTTAAAATCTTCTTTTAATGATGTTATAGTTGCCTATGAAAATCATAACCAGTATATACATGAAGCAAAAACATACTATCAAAAAATAGAATTACAAACCAATGCGCAAGTTAAACATATTTTAGAAGATGCGAAAACATATTCAGCACATATCATATTAGAAGCAGAAAAAGAAGTATCACATTTTTCTCAGATATTACCTGAATATAAAAAAGCTAAAAATATTACTTTAAAGCGTCTTTACTTAGAATCTATGGAAAGAATATTAAGCAACACCAAAAAAATTTTTATCGATCAAAAAAATAATCCAGTATTATTGTTGTCTTTGGATCAATTTTTCAATAATACAAAATCTATTAACAAGCCTATCAGATATTATACAAACCCTAATAAAGTAGATGTGAATTTTTTTGTAAAAAATAAACATCATCATCATTTTTCTCCGCTGCCGTCTAATAATATTGTAGAACAACGTCGTATAAATTCTATACGTAGTGATATTGGAAAATTAGAGAAAAAATGAATATGAGTAAAATTTTCGTTAGCCTGTCTAGTTTGTTATTATTTTTATTATATTTTTCTTTTTTTATTGTACAAGAAGGTGAACGCGGTATTGTATTACCATTTAATAATATTATACAAAATTATTCTAGTGAAAATATTGTATATACGCCTGGATTACATTTTAAATGGCCAATTTTAGATACAATTAAGATATTAGATGCACGTATTCATACTATTGATAATCAAAAAGAACATTTTATTACTAAAGAAAAAAAAGAATTAATTTTAAATTATTATATAAAATGGAGAATTGTTGATTTTAGTCGTTATTATAATAATATTAAAGAAAAAAATTCTTCGCAAATAGAATTATTTTTAAAACGACAAATTAATAATCAATTACAATCTTATGTGAGCTCTTTAAGTATGAAAGAAGTGATTTCTAATTCTGAACAACAATTAAATAAATATATTATTAATGCATTTAATAATAAATTACTTGATTCTGATAAATTTTTGCCAATTTCTATACATAATATAAAAGAAATTGGGATTAAATTAGTTGATATACGAATTCAAAAAATCAACCTACCGGATATAATGTATAAATTTATATATAGTCATATGTACTCCAAACAAAAAGCAATAGCACTGAACAAAAAAATTCAAAACAAAGAACATATAAAAAAATTACATGTAATAATAGATCATAAAATGTCTATAATTTTGTCAGAAGCACAAAAACAAGCTTTTTTCATTAAAGGTGCTGCTGAAGCAAAAGTAATGCAATTATTTGCAGAAAATTTTAATAAAGAGCCTGATTTTTATTTTTTTATACGTAGTTTACGCGCATATGAAAATAGTTTTAAGAATAATGAAAATGTCATGTTTATTAATTTAAATAATGAATTTTTTCAACATATGACAACAATAACGAACATTATAAATTAATTTTTAAAAATATAATTGTAGTATAATAGGTATATAAGATGAATAAAAATATAGTTATATTAGGCACGCAATGGGGTGATGAAGGAAAAGGTAAAATAGTTGATGTTTTAACTTCAAAAAATTCATATGTGGTAAGATATCAAGGTGGACATAATGCAGGTCATACATTGGTAATAGATGGAAAAAAAATTGTTCTTCATTTAGTTCCATCGGGATTATTACGTGATGATGTTATTGGTATTATTGCTCATGGTGTAGTATTATCTCCTTTCGCATTGTTTCAAGAAGTAGATATGTTAGAAAACCTTGGTTTTCATATAAAAAATCGTCTTTTTATTTCTGATATGTCACCTTTAATATTAAAATATCATGTCGCGATGGATATAGCTCGCGAAAAAAAATTAGGATTGAATGCATTAGGTACAACTGGGCGAGGAATTGGCCCGGCATATGAAGATAAAATATCACGTTGTTCTATACTATGTGGTGATTTGAAGGATATAAAAATACTATCTGTCAAATTAGAAAAAATATTAGATTATTATAATCATCAATTTATATCCTTTTATAATCAGCCTATGATGTATTATAAAGATATTATTAAAGAATTATTACCGGTAATAGATTTTTGTCATGATATGATTCAAGATACTACAGATATGCTTCACAATACAGTTAAAAATAGAAAAAATATTATTTTTGAAGGAGCTCAAGGTAGTTTTTTAGATGTAGATCATGGAACATATCCATATGTTACTTCATCTAATAGTACTGTAGGTGGAATTATGACCGGAACAGGGGTGGGTCCAAAACATTTAGATTATATATTAGGAATAACAAAAGCATACTCTACTCGAGTAGGAAATGGTCCATTTCCTACAGAATTATTTGATGATGTTGACAAACATTTATCTTATTACGGTCACGAATTTGGCTCTACGACTGGACGTAAGAGACGTACCGGTTGGTTGGATATAGTTCTATTATGTCGTGCAATATATTTAAATTCTTTATCATCTTTATGTTTAACTAAATTAGATGTATTGGATGGATTAAAAGAAATAAAAATTTGTATAGCATATAAAAATATTCAAACTTTAGAAGTTATTAAATATCCTTCTATGTATCATTTGCAAAATATGCGTCCAATATATGAAACACATCCAGGATGGATGCAAAAAACAAAAGGTGTCACAAAGTTAAAAGATCTTCCTAATGAAGCTCAAAGGTACATACATCGTATAGAAGAATTAACAAATACTCCTATTAGTATCATTTCGACTGGTCCTGATCGTTTGCATACTATTTTTATTAAAGATTTTACTCCTATTTAAAATTTTCAAGATATATTTATAATAATTTTATTTATAAAGTATTTATAAAAATGCAATATTAAATATTGCAAATAAAATATTCATTTTATTACTATTTGTAATAGAAATCGAAATTGCTCTTATTATTTCATAATGTCTTTTATATATATATTATATAATAATATTAATGGAGAAGTGCGTATGGTAGTAGATCCCTACCAAAAAAGAGAAGCTAAAAAATATAAAAATCCCATCCCGAGTCGTGAATATATTATATCCTGGTTAAAAAAAAATATAGATTTTATTACTCTAAAAAAATTAGAAAACATTTTTAATATAAATAATAAAGAAGGACGAAAAGCGTTGCGTCGAAGGTTAAGAGCTATGGAAAGAGATAGACAAATTGTTTATATTAGTAACAAATGTTATACCATTCCAGAAAAACTACAAATTATACATGGAACAGTAATAGGTCATAGAGATGGTTATGGTTTTCTACGAACAGAAACATTGCAAGATGATCTTTGGTTATCAGTAGAACAAATGAAACTATGTATTCATGGTGATGTTGTGTCAGCTTATATTATTGATACTGACAGAAAAGGGCGTAGTTCAGCAAAAATATTAAAAATATTAAAACCCAATAATAATTTAATAGTGGGTAGATATTATGTCAATAATAAAAAAAATTTTGTTATTCCAGATGACGTTCGTTTTAATTTTAAAATTTATGTTATAACTAATGTGAAAAAAGATATTCTCGATGGATCTATTGTGGTAGTACAATTAAAAAAATATCCTCGCAATAAGTATCAAGCGGAGGGATTAATAGTAGAAATATTAGGAGAAAAAATGGGTACGAATTTAGCTATAGAAATAGCATTACGTACACATTCTATTCCAGATCAATGGTCCTTAGAAGTTAGGAATCAATTATTAAATATAAAAAATACTATTAGTCATAATGATAGAAAAAATCGTGCAGACTTAAGACATCTTCCATTTTTTACTATTGATGATGAAGATGCTCGCGATTTTGACGATGCTATTTTTTGTAAAAAAAAAATTAATACCGAAGAAGAATGGGATTTATGGGTGGCTATTGCAGATGTTAGCGCTTATGTGAAACCAAACACTGCATTAGATAAAATAGCATCAGAGAGAGGAAATTCTATATATTTTCCCTCACGAGTAATTCCCATGTTACCCGAAAAAATATCAATAGATTTATGCTCTTTGAATCCTCATGTAGAACGTTTATGCTTGGTGTGTCAAATGCATTTATCTTCTAAAGGCGCGTTAATAAGTTATAAACATTATGAAGCAATAATATCTTCCCATGGACGATTCACTTATAATCAGATTTTAAAAATATGGAATGGTGATGTATTACTCTGCACAAAGTATAAAAAAGAATTAAAATATATTATAAATCTTTTTCATTTACAAAAAGTATTTAATATGTATAAATTTGATAAAAAAAATATTGATTTTGAAAATATAGAACCAAAATTTATTTTAGATTCTAATTTACGAATTCATAAAATTTATCAAAATATTCGCCATGATGTACATAAATTTATTGAATCTTGTATGATATTAGCGAATATTGCTTCATCATTCTTAGTAAAAAAATATAAATATCCTGTTTTATTTCGTAATCATGATAAACCAAGTAATAATAACATTATTAGTTTTCGTTTTTTTTTAAAAGAATTAGGATTAAAATTATGTGGCGGCGATATACCAGAATCTATTCATTATTCTAATTTGTTGAAAAAATCATCTTATCGCTCTGATTATGAGATAATTCAAAATATGTTATTACGATCTATGAAGCAAGCTGTATATTCTCCAGAAAATCGCGGACATTTTGGATTATGTTTATCAAGTTATGTGCACTTTACTTCTCCAATAAGACGATATCCAGATCTTTTAGTACATAGAGTTATTAAATTTTTAATTTTAAAAGAAAAAAAAATATTTTTTAATAAAAATCATATCTATAATATTAATTTAATTAATTTGAAAGAAGCTGAAAGATTAGGTATTCATTGTTCTATGACAGAAAGACGTGCGGATAATGCCGTTCGTGATGTAATTGATTGGTTAAAATGCGATTTTATGCAGAAAAAAATTGGTCATATATTAAAAGGTGTGATTTCTAATGTTACTTCATTTGGATTATTTGTGCGTTTAAATTCATTATTTATTGATGGATTAGTACATATTAAAACATTAAGTGATGATTATTATTATTTTGATTCTCTTCGTTTAAGATTAATTGGTAAGTCTCATAAAAAAACTTATCGCCTTGGCGATTCATTAGACGTTAAGGTAATAGCAATAAATTCGCATGAGCGTAAAATAGAATTATCTTTATGCATATCTTATTAAAGTTTACCTGTAAACATATGAAATTATATTGATTTTTTATGAAAATTAAAATACCATATATAATACTTAAGATATTTTTAAAAATTTTTTTAAATATTTTATGAGCAACTATTTTAAAAAATATATGTTATAAGGATCTTGTTTTATGCGTCATTACGAAATCATTTTTATGGTTCATCCCGATCAAAGTGAAAAAGTTCCAATAATAATTGAAAATTATAAAAAAATTATTCATGATAATTCCGGAATTATACATCGATTAGAAGATTGGGGAAGACGTCAGTTATCTTATTCGATTAATAAATTACATAAAGCACATTATATTTTAATGAATATAGAAGTATTTCCTGAAATTATTCATCAATTGGAAAGAGATTTTCGTTTTAACAATGCTATTATCCGAAATATGATAATGTATGTTAAAAAAGCTATAGTAGAATCTTCACCCATGATGAAAAATAAAGATGATAAAAAGGATAAAAGTCCAATCCATAGTGAATAGTAATTTTCCTGTATTAAAAAATAATATATTATTTAACATAAAATTTATTACATTTCTTACTTCTATAATTTTAATATCGGAGAAAAATTAATGGCACGCTATTTTCGTCGTCGTAAATTTTGTCGTTTCACTGCAGAGGGAATTAAAGAAATAGATTATAAAGATATTACAATATTAAAGAATTATATCACAGAAAATGGGAAAATTGTTCCTAGTCGTATTACAGGTACAAGAGCAAAATATCAAAGGCAATTAGCCAAAGCTATTAAAAGAGCGCGATATCTCTCTTTAATTCCATATACTGATCAACATCATTAAATTATATCAATATAATACTAAAAAAAGAGAATAATAATGGATATCATTCTTCTATCCAAAATAAATAAATTAGGACATCCAGGTTCTCGTGTAAAAGTCAAATCTGGTTATGCAAGAAATTTTTTAATTCCTCAAGGAAAAGCTATTTTAGCTAATAAAAAAAATATTGAGTCTTTTGAAGCACAACGTTTAGCTTTAGAAAAAGAGAAGATTAATAAATTGATAATAGCTAAAGAAAGAGCTGAAAAGATTAAAAATATACAATCTATTACGATATTATCCAAAGCGGGTAATAAAGGAAAAATTTTTGGTTCAATAGGTTCTAAAAGTATTATTAAAGAATTAACATTATTAGGTTTTAAACTTAATAAAAAAGAGATTAAATTACCTCGTGGTACTTTACGAACAATTGGAGAGCATGAAGTAATATTTCAACCTCACCTTAAAATATTTGAAACATTTATCGTTCGAATTATATCAAAAAATTAATTTTATATTATTTCTTAAGTAATATATATATATATGGATAATATAAAAATGATAATATTAGAAAAAATTTGCAAATTAGCTCGTGATACTGGTCATCTAATTATGAATTTTTATCTGCATAAAAAATTAATAAAAATTTTTTATAAAACTGATAATACTCCAGTAACGAATGTAGATTATGAAGCAAATAATATCATTAAAAAAACGCTTTTATTAATAACACCTAATATTCCTATCATATCAGAAGAAGATTCAGATAATATTTCATCATATTATAATTATCAAGATTATTGGTTGATTGATCCATTAGATGGAACAAAAGAGTTTTTGAATAATAATGGAGATTTTACAGTCAATATTAGCTTAGTAAAAAATAATATTCCAGTAATTGGTGTAATATATGCTCCTTTTTTTGATTTTTTATATTTTTCTATGTATCAAAAAGCGTGGAAAGAAATACATGGTATTAGAAAAAAAATTCAAGCTGTTAATTCTACACCACCATTAGTAGTTGTTAGTCGTTCACATTTTGATAAAAAAACAGATAATTATTTAAATAATCTAGGTAAACATACTGTTAAAAAAATAGGTTCTTCATTAAAATTTTGTTATATAGCAGATGGTCAAGCTCAAATATATCCTCGATTTGGAAATACAAGTATTTGGGATACAGCGGCTGGTCATGCTATCGTCATTGCTTCTGGTGGTATAGTAAAAACATGGACAGAAAAAGAATTAACTTATAAATTATCTTCTTCTTTTATTAATCCTGGTTTTTGTGCACGTGCACAATAAATTTTATATGATTTTAAGAAAATAAAAATATTATTATGAATACAATTGAAATAAAAATTATAAATTCATGTATAAAAAATTTCTCTTTATTGCCGACATATGCAACAACCGGTTCATCTGGTTTAGATTTACGAGCTTGTATTAAACAGAAGATTAAATTAAAATCAAAAAAAACTATTTTAGTTCCTACAGGAATAGCTATACATATTTCGAATCCATATATTACAGCATTAATTTTACCGAGATCTGGCTTAGGGCATAAAAAAGGTATTGTATTAGGTAATTTAGTCGGTTTAGTAGATTCAGATTATCAGGGTGAAATTATGATATCTATGTGGAATCGTAGTATAAAAGATTTTTGTATTATGCCAGGTGATAGAATAGCTCAAATAGTATTTGTGCCAATAATACGTCCTAATTTTAATATAGTAGAGGATTTTAAAGAAAGTATACGTGCTAATAAAGGATTTGGTCATTCTGGAGTCTAAAATATAATTATATTATAAATTTTTCATTTATACCATATTGTTGAATATATTTTTTTAAATCTGGTATATGTTGTATCATTTTTTTATTTTTTATAAGATGTGATATTATTTCTTCTATTGTCATGATCGAATGAATTTTATAATTATTATAATTTTTTGTATTGTTACATGGTATTCTGTCTCTTTTTTCTTTTCGATCTAATAAAACAAATATGGAAGAAATTTTTCCACCTTGTTCTTCTATAATATTACAAGATTGATATATAGATACCCCTGATGTTATGACATCATCTAATATAATCACTTTTTTATTTTTTATTTTTTTTCCTATCAATATGCCTTTTTCGCCGTATATTTTTTTTTCTTTTCTATTAAAAGCATATGGAATATTAATGTTATAATAATGGCTCAATGCGATAGAAGTGGCTATGACTATGGGAATTCCCTTATATGCTGTACCAAATAAGATATCAAATTTTATTTTTGAATGTATTATAATATTGGCATAAAATAATCCTATCTTTAAAATATTTTTTCCATTAGATATTAAACCGGAATTAAAAAAATACGGACTAATTCTCCCTGATTTAAGTTTAAATTTTCCAAATGTTAAAGCTTTCTTTTTTAAAGAAAATTCAATACATTTTTCTTTATCGTCCATTTTTATCCGTAAAATATTTGTTAAATAAAAATTTTTAAATGTTTTATTGGCCCCTGCTGGATTTGAACCAGCGACCCAGCGATTATGAGTCGCTTGCTCTTACCACTGAGCTAAGGGGCCGTTAATTTTTTTTCTATGTTTACTATAGAACAATTTCTTCTAATAATCTAGTACTCTTTTGTTTTTTATTTTAATAAAATTATATTTATATATAATTGACATATGAACAAATTTTTGCTATATCTATTTATATTCCTCTGTAGTTCAGTTGGTAGAACGGCGGACTGTTAATCCGTATGTCACTGGTTCGAATCCAGTCGGAGGAGAAAAAATATTTACTTAATCATTAATTTTAAATCTTTTGATAAAATCTTTTTTTCTGTCGATAATTCAGCAATTTTAATAATATAGTCATCTACTCTATCTTCATAATCATTTTTCATAGTAAAAATGATTTTTTTGATTTCTTCAGGATTCATATCTAGAGTGATATATTGATTCATATTATGTAAAAGCAAAATTCTAGTCTGATTATCTCTAATTTTTTTTTCGATGTCACAAATTTCTCTTTTTATTTTATTTTTTCTTCTAAATTTATGCACAAAATCTAATACGTTTTTAAATGATTTTTTGATATCAGTCATATTTTAGAAATACCTTTATATTTAATATACGATATAGTGTATTTTAAAGAAATAAATAATTAATTTTATGCGTAAATATTATTCAGACATAAACAATAATAAATGAAATTCAATAATTTACAAACTTTTTTATTTTATGATTATGAAACATTTGGAACAAATCCATATTTAGATAAACCAGCTCAATTTGCATGTATTAGAACAGATATGAACTTAAATATCATTGATAATCCAAATTGTTTTTACTGTTTTCCTCCAGATGATTATTTACCTGATCCGGAATCTATTCTTATTACTCAAATTACTCCTCAGTATACAAAAAAAAACGGTGTTAATGAATATTATTTTTCTAAAAAAATCTATAAAATTTTTATGCAATCTAATACGTGCATATTAGGTTATAATAATATTAATTTTGATGATGAAATTACTCGTAATATATTTTATCGAAATTTTTTTGATCCTTATGAATGGAGTTGGAAAAATAATAATACTCGATGGGATATATTGAGTTTATTACGAGCATGTTATGCATTAAGGCCTAATGGTATTCAATGGCCTAAAAATAAGTTAGGATTACCTAGTTTTAAGTTATCTGATCTTACTAGATTAAATGATATTACGCACCTTAATGCTCATAATGCTATTTCAGATGTTTATGCTACCATTGAAATAGCAAAATTAGTAAAAAAAAAACAACCTAAATTGTTTAATTTTTTTTTTACACATAGAGTAAAAAAAAAATTATACACATTAATCAATATTCCGGAATTAACACCTTTAGTTTATATTTCATCTGTTTTTGGTGCAGTACGTAATAATATTAGTTGTATTATGCCTATTATTTGGGATAAAAATAATTCTAATATATTAATTTCTATTGATTTATTTGCAAACGTTCAAGAGTTAATTATTCTAGTTAACAATACTAAATTAGAAGTGGATATATTAAAAAAATTATTTAACTTAGGAATAAAGTTATTATATTTTAATCGTTGCCCAATGTTAGCACCTATTCAAGTATTGCGTATAATAGATTTCGATCGGTTAAATTGGAATTATTCAATATATAAGAAAAATATTAATTTATTAAAAAAAAATATTAATATTTTTAAAAAAATTCAAGCATTTTTATCTAAAAAAAATAAAAATGAACTTTCTGTAAATGTGGATACTCAAATATATAATGCTTTTTTTGATTCTTATGATAAAATTTTAATTAATCAAATAAGAAATACTCATGTTAATTCTTTAAAAAACAGTTTTATTAATTTTCATGACAGTCGTTTAAAAGAAATTTTTTTTCGTTATCGTGCGCGTAATTTTTTTTATTCTTTATGTGATAATGAAAAAAAGTTATGGTTTGATCATTGTCGAAACATATTTAATAATCAATTTTTAAAAGAATACAAAAACAAAATAAATCTTTTATATCAAGAATATTTGCATGATAAAAATAAAATTTTATTACTGCAAGAAATATTAAATTATTTTTTTTATATTACTAAAAATTATCCTGAAAAATAAATAAATATTTTTCAAGTAATGAATTAGAATATTATATAATCTTTTTATTACAAAAATTTTTAATACATAAAATTTTTATTTTTTTTTAAATAAAAATAATTCCATTTTTTTTTCTATTTTTTTACGATCTTCGATATTAAACATATTTAGTTTATTTTCATTGATTAGAATGGTTTGATGAGATAACCATTGTTTCCAAGCATGTTTGGAAATGGTTTCATAAATTTTTTTTCCGATAGATCCTGGATAACATTGAAAATCTTGTCCTTCAGATTCTTTTTGCAAAAATTCACAAAAAATAATGCGGTTCATTTTTTATCCTTTATATTTTCATATTGTTAATAATTTTTTGTATAGGATGAGATAATCCTATATGTTGAGGTTTTTTTATATTATACCAAATACCTTGATTATTATAGAAAATGTTTTTTTTGAAAGATAATTCAATTATAAGACCTTGAATATGCAATTTAAAATGACTAAACTCATGAAAAAAAGATTCTATCCTTTTATGTGTTTGTTTTATATTATTTTCTTTTAACCATTGTATCGCTTTATTTTTTTTTTCAAAATTTGGAAAGCAAAAAAGATTTTTCCAAATGTTGTTTTTTATATTTCTTTCTAGCCATATATAATGATCATTTTTAATGATAACAAACCAAGATTTTTTTTTATTATTGTTGTTTTTTTTTTTATGAATAGTATACTGTCTCCAATTTTTCTTTTTAAATGCGATACAAAATCTATTTAATGGACAAATATCACATTTTGGTGATATAGGTTTGCATAGTAAAGATCCTATGTCCATCATACCTTGGTTAAATTTATTAGTATGATGTATAGGTGTAATGGATTGAATAATTTTCCATAGTTTTTTTTCTGTTTCTGCATTGCTTAAAAGTGTTTCTATGCCATAGTATCGTCTTATAATTCTTTTTATGTTTCCATCTAAAATAGGAAAAAAAAAATTTAATGATAATGATAAAATAGCGCCGGCTGTTGTTTTTCCTATTCCTGGTAATTTTATAACTTCTGAAAACTGTTCAGGAAATTTATTGTTATATTTATTTTTAATTATTTTTGCTGATTTGTATATGTTGATGGCTCTAGCATAGTATCCTAATCCACTCCATAAATATAATATGTCATCTAATGAACTTTTACTTAAATTTTTAATATTAGGAAATCTTGACATGAATTTTTTAAAATATGGAATAACAGCATTAACAGTAGTCTGCTGTAACATTACTTCTGATATCCATACTGTATATAATGTTTTATTTTTTTGCCATGGAAGATTTTTTCTTCCATTGATATGATACCAATTTAAAATTAACTGTGAAAAAACATATTTTGTCATTATAATATAGCTCTATTTTTAAATAAAACATTATATAGACATATTTTACTTTCAATCAAATTTTATTACATATGAAAAATAATATTATAACTCCTCAATATAATAATAATGGTAAATTTTTGCGTCAAATTCGCAGTTTTGTATGCCGAAAAGGTCGCATAACCTCTTCTCAATTAAAATCTATAAAAAAATATTGGTCATTTTTTGGTATAGATTTTCAATCTGAACCATTAAATTTGAATTCTATATATAATAACTATCATCCAATTATATTAGAAATTGGATTTGGTACAGGTAAATCTTTAGTAGACACTGCCATAAATTATCCTAATATTAATTTTTTAGGTATTGAAGTTCATAAACCAGGTATAGGTTCGTGTTTAAATTATTCTTTTTCTGCTAATCTCACTAATTTAAAAATTATTTATTATGATGCTATTGAAGTTTTAAGTAGAATGATTTTTGATCATACATTACATACGATTCAAATTTTTTTTCCTGATCCTTGGCCAAAAATGCGTCATCGAAAAAGAAGAATGATACAAACAACATTTTTAATATTGATTTTAAAAAAAATTAAAAATGGTGGTTTTTTACATATTGCAACTGATTCAAAATCATATGCTGATGACATATTAAGGATGATGCAAAATTTTCCTGAATGTATTAATATATCAGATACTAATGATTTTATTCATCGTCCTGCTTATCGACCTGTGACTAAATTTGAGAAAAAAGGATTTCTTTTAGGTAATACAATTTTTGATTTAATGTTTAAAATTTTGACTGATTAAAATGAATCATTTAAGATAAAAAAATTTCTAGTAGTGAGTTAAGAAATTTTTTCCCCTTTTTTGTTGTATTCCAATACTTTAATGTATCAATTAAATACCCTTCTTGAATGGCTATATCAATATATTTTTTTATTTTTTTTTCGCATATTTTTGTTTGCTCTGTAAATTTTTTTTTTGAGATGGGATTATATAATCTAAAAGTATTCATAAAATATTCAAATATAATATCTTTACGAGAAACTGTATGTGCAGAGACCGTATAATTACCTTGCATAAAACCATAGGGGTTTTTATTTTTTACTGTTCTAATAATTGTACCATTTTTTGTTGTAATTTTGCCGTGAGCACCACACCCTATTCCTATATAATCTCCAAAACTCCAGTAATTTAGATTATGTTTACATATATAATTAGGTTTTGAATAAGATGATATTTCATATTTTTTATAACCTGATTTTTTAAGTAATTTATCTCCCTGATAACACGTTTTTAGTATCATATTTTCTTTAGGTACAGATATTTTTTTTGCGTAAAAAATTGTATTGGGTTCTATCATAAGTTGATACCAAGATATATGTGATGGATTATAATGAATAGCATGATGTACATCTAACAATGCATCATTAAAGGATTGTGATGGTAATCCATACATAATATCTATGTTGACATTATTGAACACTTTTTGCGCTATTTCTAGAGAGTCAATTGCTTCTTCTGTATTATATGCTCTTCCAAGTACTTTAAGATATTTTTCATTAAATGTTTGTATACCCAAAGATAATCGATTAATTCCCGATTCTCGATAATGAATAAAATTTTTTGTTTCAATTTTTTTTGGATTCGCTTCTATACTAATTTCAATGGAATTAGATAGTAATGCTCTTTTTTTAATGCCCTGAATTAATTTTTGTATAAATTTATTTTGAAACAAACTTGGTGTACCTCCACCTATGAAAATAGTTTGTATTTCTCTATTATCAATTAATTTTAAATCTATTTCTAAATCTTGTAACAAATGTTGTATATATTCATGCTCTGGAATATCATTTTTTTTCACATATACATTAAAATCACAGTATTCACATTTTTTTAAGCACCAAGGAATATGTATATAAAGACTCATAGGTATTAATTTAAACATATTTTTGTTTTACTGTCCTATCGAGAATATATCTTTTATTTTTTATGATTAAAAATAGCATGTCCAATTCTTATCATATTACTATTAGCTATTAATGATTCTTCTATATCAAAGCTAGTACCCAATGATAAAGTATCTATTGAACTATATTTTTTTTGTAATTTGTGAAAAATTATACTAATTTTTGTATAATCTATTTTTTTATCTATAATATTTTTTTTTTTTGAAGGAAGAGCCATAATGCCGCGTAATTTTAAATTCGGCATCAATGAAATCATTTGAGCAAGAGAATAGCAGTCCGCAGAATTAATACCATTTTTTGTGCATTCATTAGAAATATTGATTTGTATTAAAACATTAATAGGAGGCATATTGTGTGATCGATACTTATTTAATAAAACAGCTATTTTTTTTCGATCAATAGACTGGCACCAAGAAAAATTTTCAGCAACTATTTTTGTTTTATTAGATTGTAATTTTCCAATAAAATGCCAAACAATTTTTTTATTATCTTTTAATTGATGAATTTTTTCTACACTTTCTTGAATATAGTTTTCTCCAAATTGATACTGTCCCAATGCAATAGCTTTTTTTATTTGAATAATATCTTGTTTTTTACTTACTGCTACAATTGTAATTTTTTTAGGTGTGATATTGTTTTTAATAATAATATTCTTAATTTTTTTTTTAAAGTATTAAGATTATGTTGTATATTATTCATTTTATTTACATGTTGTTAAAAAGATAATGATATATTATTATTAAGAAAATTTTTCTAACCAACTTTCTAATATAATAACGGCTGCTGTAGAATCTATTCGTTTTTTTTTTAATGCTTTAAACCCTCCTTTTTTAAAAATAATAGATCTTGCTTCAACTGTTGTAAAGCGTTCATCATGCATTTCTACAGGTATATTGAATTTGTGTTGTATTTTACAGGCAAATATTTCTGATTGTTGTGTAATATTTTGTTTTGTACCATTAATATTTAACGGAAGACCAACAATAATTATTTTAGGATCCCAATATTTTAATAATTTTTTTATAATTATCCAATCGGGCTGTCCATTTTTCATAGATAATACACTTAATGCGCGAGCTTTTTTAATTATTTGCTCTCCTACAGCTACTCCCATTTTTTTTGTTCCAAAATCAAATGCTAATATTATCATAATTTTATCTTTTATGTATTTTTTTTTCTATATAATCAATTAGCATACCTGTAATAGAAATATTTTTTTTTGATTCAATTTCACAAATTCCTGTAGGACTAGTAATATTTATTTCTGTTAATTTATCCCCGATAACATCTAATCCGACAAAAATTAATCCTTTTTTTTTCAAAAAAGGGGAGACAAGATGAGAAATTTCCCAATCTTTTTCAGTTAATTTTTGTATTTGTGGCAATCCACCAGCTGCTAGATTAGCTCTTGTTTCACCCTTTTTTGGAATTCTATTGAGACACCAAGGTATAGGATTTCCATTAATGATTAAAATTCTTTTATCACCATATTTAATATCTGGCAGATAAGTTTGTGCCATACAGTATTTTTTTTCGTAATGAGTCATAGTTTCTGCGATAACAGAAAAATTTGGATCATTTTTCTGAATCCGAAAAATGCTATTGCCTCCCATGGCATCAAGTGGTTTTAAAATAATGTCTTTGTTTTTTTGCCAAAATGTTTGTATTCTGTTTATATTCCTTGTAACTAAAGTATTAGGAATCAGTTCGGGAAAGAATGATATAAATATTTTTTCATTATAGTTTCGTAAACTTTGAGGTTTATTAATAATCATAACACCATTTTTTTCAGCATTTTCAAGGATGTAAGTAGCATAAATAAACTCAGTATTAAATGGAGGATCTTTACGCATAAAAATAGCATGTAGATCATTTAGTTTAATATCTTTCTGTTTTGTAAATTCAAACCATTTATTTTTATTTTTTTTAATTTGTAATAAACGTACTTTAGAAAAAGCTTGTTCATTGAATAAATACAAATCATTTATCTCCATATAATAAATATCATGACCTCTATTTTGTGCTTCAAGTAAAATGGCAAAACTAGAGTCTTTTTCAATATTAATGGAAGAAATAGAATCCATCACTATACCAATTTTTAAGCGCATTTTTTTATTTTTTTGTATTATCATAATCATTAACAATAGATATTTAATATATGTTATTATTCAAAACTAATACTTTTTAGTCAACTAAAATTATATTTATTATCTTTTATAATATTCGAAAATATTTCTTATATGTGATATGATTTTAATCATATTTAGAACCTGAATAATTATCAAATCGAGACCAATGCCCATTAAATGTTAAGCATACTGTACCAATAGGTCCATTTCTTTGTTTTCCTATAATAATTTCAGCCACTCCTTTAAAATCGCTATTTTCATGATAAATCTCATCACGATATATAAACATAATTAAATCAGCATCTTGTTCTAGTGAACCTGACTCTCTTAAATCTGAATTAACTGGTCTTTTATCTGATCTTTGCTCTAAAGAACGATTCAATTGTGATAATGCGATGACAGGAACTTGCAATTCTTTAGCTAGTGATTTTAACATTCTTGAAATTTCCGCAATTTCTAACGTACGATTATCGGATAGAGATGGTACTCTCATTAATTGTAAATAATCAACCATAATTAAAGTCAATCCATTATGTTCGCGATAGATACGACGGGCTCGAGAACGCACTTCACTAGGAGTTAAAGCGGAAGAATCATCAATATAAATATTTTTCTTTTTTAATAATACATTAATTGTACCTGACATACGTGACCAATCTTCATCATTGAGTTTTCCTGTGCGAATGCGTGTTTGATTAACTCTTGATAAAGATGCAAGCATACGCATCATTATCTGTTCTCCAGGCATTTCTAAACTAAAAATTAAGACGGGTTTGTCATAAATCATCGCAGCATTTTCACATAAATTCATAGCAAATGTTGTTTTTCCCATAGAAGGTCTAGCAGCAATGATAATTAATTCAGATGGTTGTAAGCCTGATGTTTTTTTATTTAAATCATGGTAACCTGTATTAATTCCTGTAACCCCATCATGAGGTGATAAAAATAATTTTTCAATACTAGCCACTGTTTGATCAAGTATTTGTTCAACATTTTTTGGTCCAGAATCTTTTTTAAATCTTTTTTCTGCAATTTTAAAAACACTAGATTCAGCATAATCTAAAAGTTCCTCACTTTTTCGACCTTTTGTATCATATCCTGCATTTGCTATTTTATTAGCCACTGATATCATTTCTCTTACTATTGCACGTTCTCTTACTATATCCGCATATGCTGTAATATTTGCTGTGCTGGGAGTATTTTTTGATAATTCAGCCAAGTAAGAAAATCGACCTACACTTTCTAATTTGCCTTTTTGTTCTAAAGATTCAGAAAGTGTAATTAAATCAATAGGATGTCCAAGATCTAATAATTTTTGCATTTCTTGAAATATTAAACGATGGGGTTTGCTAAAAAAATCATCTGCAACCACATGCTCTGATACAATATCCCATTGTTCATTATCTAACATTAAACCACCTAAAACAGATTGTTCAGCTTCTAAAGAATGAGGCGGAATTTTTAATCTGTTAATTTGATTTATATATAATTTATTTTTAGCCATATTTATTGCATATACCAGTATTTATTAAATGATCTTGAAATTACATCGTAACATTACAACCGTTATATTTTGTAAACAGCATTTATATTGATTTCTATATCTTGTAATATTATTTTTAATAATACTAATTTAAATAGTGTAATTAATTGTATAAAATAGATATTAATGCTAGTGTTTTATTGATTTCTGATTTTATGTTATTTTCTTTTTGTAGTGCGTTTATTTTTTTTTTCCATATCTGTGAGCCTGGTGAGTTATAAAATGCGCCTGACATATGTTTAAAAATTTTTTTATTAAACTTTTTTATAAGTATATTTTTTTCAATATAAGGAAGCATATTTTTTATAGATTGAATAATATCGTAATTTTTATTTTTACAATAAAATATTTTTTGATCTACAGTTGTTAAAATGGAGGGATTTTTGTAAATTGCACGTCCAAGCATAACTCCGTCAACATGGGATAAATGCATTATTGCTTCTTTTAGAGAATTGATTCCTCCATTGATAACAATTTTTAAATGTGGAAAATCCTGTTTAATTTGATATACAAAATGATATTGCAATTTGGGTAAATTTCTATTTTGTCTTGTATTTATTCCTAATAACCATGCTGCACGAGCATGAATAATAAAAATTTTACAATTAGTATTTGTAGAAATTTTGTTAATAAAGTCTTTAAGAAAAAAATAACTGATTTTATCATCAACACCAGTTCGAATTTTAATGCTAATAGGAAGGTTAACAGTATTATCAATGGCATTGATACAGCTTATAACTACATGTGGTTCTTTCATTAAACATACACCATAGCCGGCTTTTTGCATATTTATAGAAGGACAACCAATATTTAAATTTATTTCATTATATCCCATCATGCTAGCAATTTGAGCGCATTTTGCAAAATCTATAGGATTTCTACCGGCCAACTGTATGGAAATTGGGTTTTCAACAGGACGATTATATATTAATTTTTCTATTTTTTTATTTAAAATAGAATTAGTAGTAATCATTTCAGTATATAGTAAAGATTTTTTTGTCATTTGACGATAAAAATACCGACAGTCTTTATCTGTATAATTCAACATAGGTGCAATAGAAAAACGGTGATAATTTGTATTTACTTTTTTTTTAGTGTATTCATGATTATAAAATTTATTTATAGAATTCATATAATAGAAATGTGAAATATTTTAAATAAAATATTCTCATAATGTAAAATTTAATGTTTTATTATAAAAACTATTTTAGTATATATTATATATTGATGTTTTTTGTATATTAATTAATTTTAAAATTTTATTGTCAATATATAAATATTAAAGTTTTAGAAATGGAGTTTGTATTATGGCGAGTCGAGGTGTAAATAAAGTTATTTTAATCGGTCACTTGGGACAAGATCCTGAAGTGCGTTATATGCCAAATGGAAATGCCGTTGTTAATATGACGCTAGCTACTTCCGAAAATTGGAAAGACAAAAATTCTGGGGAGAACAAAGAAAAAACTGAGTGGCATAGGATTGTTTTATTTGGAAAATTAGCCGAAATCGCTGGCGAATATCTTCGAAAAGGTTCTCAAGTTTATATTGAAGGATCTTTGCAAACAAGAAAGTGGCAAGATCAAAATGGCTTAGAACGATATACTACAGAAGTAATTGTTAATATTGGAGGTACAATGCAAATGCTTGGTAATCGAAATACCAGTTCAAATTCTTTTGCATCCAATGATAGTCAAACTAAAAGATTGAAATCTAAAAAATTAGAAAAAAATAATACGTTAAAACATGAAGAGCAATATAAAGATGATAAATCATTATTAAATACATCTTCGGAAATAGATTTTGATGACGACATTCCATTTTAAAATTATTTTTTTAATTTTATGATTTTACAAGCCCCAATATTGTTTGGGGCCATATTACGATGTTAGTCAGTAATTTTTTTTACAAATTTTAACAAATATAAACAAAAAATTTTTTTATGTGAAATAAAAGGTAAATGACTGGCATTATTTATGATAATAGAGCTGGAATATAAACATTGATTATTTAATATATATGCTATTTTTATAGGTACCAAAACATCAAGATTGCCATATATTCGTAAAAAAGGTTTTTTAATATATCTTATTTGTAAACACAAATCACTTGTACATAATGTGTTTAAACCATATTTTATTGTATTTAAAGAAGGTTTTGGTTGTGAAAGCAATATATTTTTTAATATATTTATTTCTTGCGTCGATTGCAATGTATGAATAGTATTATAAGATAAAAAATTGTTTATTGTTTTATAATAATTTGTTATCAGATTTTTACATAAAATATCTAAAAAATTTTTTTTTATCCCAGGCCAATTTTTCTTTGATAAAAAACAAGGTGAAGAAGATACAGTAATAATTCCTAAAATATTCATAGGGTATTTCAATGCGTATTGACTTGCAATGAGACCACCTATAGACCATCCTATCCAGATAGCATTTTTTGGCATATAAGTATGTAATAAATTGATAATATCGTCAATATGCAAGGGGTGTAAATTTTTGTTTTTTCCGAATCCAGGAAAATCAATTAAATGTATTTTAAAAAAAATTTTTAATTCTTGTACAATATAATACCATATTTTTGAGTTTATTCCCCAGCCATGTAATAGAATTAAATTAATTTTGCCAGTTCCTGTAATTTTCCAAGAAAAATTTTTCATATTTTTTATTTTTTAAAATGTAATCTTCTACTTGTATTTACTTTAATATATAAGTAAAATTATTAATTATTTTTTTATCCATATTATATAAATAAATTTATTATGATTACTGTTTCTTTGAATGCACAAAATCATTTTTTATCACTTTTATCAACAGAACCCATTGGAACTCATATACGTGCATTTATTACAAATCCTGGAACTTCTTATGCTGAATGTGGTGTTGCGTATTGTTTACAGCATGAAGTTGAGTTATCAGATATTAAATTAAAATATAAAAATTTTTATATTTATGTTGACAGATCTCTTTCACCATATTTCAAGAATGCCGAAATTGACCTTATTACCGATAAATTAGGGTCGCAATTAACTTTCAAAGCACCTTATGCAAAAACTAATAATTTAAAAAAATATTCTGTATTAGAGAAAAAAGTTGAAAATTTTTTACAGAAAGAAATTAATCCTTATTTATTATCTCATCGTGGTCGTGTTGAATTATTAAAAATTGATCAAGATAATATTGTGTTTATACGGTTTTATGGTGGTTGTAATGGTTGTTCGATGAGTAAAATTACCTTAAAAGAAATGATTGAAAAAAAATTAATGTTAAATTTTCCTGAATTAAAAAAAATTGTGGATAGTACAGAACATTTTCATGGAAATCATTCTTTCTATTAATATTTATCATTGATTTAAAATTATATTTGTTATTATGTATAATAAATTATTCGGTTAGTTTTTTTCAATCTTTAATATGATATTTTTTAATTATTTTATCTTGTATTTATTATCTTTAATACAATATATTAATTATAACATTTTTGTAAATATTATTCTTATATGACATATATTTTATTATAAAATATAATACGATATTTATATTTTAATATAATTATTTAAAACAAATAATAAAAAATTTTATGTGTAATTATATCATATAATTTTTTAATCCGTATATTAATCAAAATATTTATACATACTATATATAAATAAACGTCATATTAAAATATTTTTAATGAGTATATATGTTTAATATAAATGATGAAATAGAATTAAATAGAAGACGTACGTTTGCGATTATTTCTCATCCTGATGCTGGAAAAACCACTATTACTGAAAAAATGCTTTTTTTAGGTAAAATGATTCGGACTTCCGGGACTATTAAAGGGCGAGGTAATAAAAAATTTGCAAAATCGGATTGGATGAGCATTGAAAAAGCGCGAGGTATCTCTGTTACTACTTCTATTATGCAATTTACTTATAAAAATATTTTAATAAACTTATTAGATACTCCTGGACATGAAGATTTTTCAGAGGATACATATCGTATTCTTACAGCTGTAGATTGTTGTTTAGTTGTCATTGATGCTGCAAAAGGAATAGAAGAAAGAACGCGTAAGTTAATTAGTATTACTCAGTTAAATAAGACTCCTATTATTACTTTTATTAATAAATTAGATCGTGATAGTCTTAATGCTATAGATCTTTTAGATCAAATCGAAAAAGAATTAAAATTAACTTGTTTACCTATTACATGGCCTATTAGTTGTGGTAAAAATTTTCAAGGTGTATATCATATTTATGATAAAGCGATGCATTTATATGTCAAAATGATTAATAAAAAAAATAATATTCTTCCTGTAGAACATTTTTCAAAATTATCTGATATTTTTTTAAATAAAAAAATGGATCTAAATATATCATTACAAATATGTGAAGAATTACAATTAATTCATCAAATATATCCTGCATTTGATAAAAATTGCTTTTTACAAGGCAGTCTGACACCTGTTTTTTTTGGTAGTGCATTAAAAAATTTTGGTATTAATCATGTTTTAACAAGTTTAATTAAATGGGCCCCTCCTCCCTTGTATCGCCAAAGTAATATGCGTAAAGTTGATCCTAAAGAAAAAAATTTTACTGGTTTTATATTTAAAATTCAAGCAAATATGGATTTGAAACACCGCGATCGTATAGCATTTATGAGAATAGTATCAGGACAGTATAAAAAAGGCATTAAATTAAGACATGTTAGAAGAAAAAAAAATATTATTATTTCTGATGCCTTTTCTTTTTTAGCAGGTGATAGATTTTTAATAGAAAAAGCTTATCCTGGTGATGTTATTGGCTTACATAATCATGGAACCATTAAAATTGGAGATACTTTTACACAAGGTGAAGAAATTAAGTTTCTTGGTATTCCTAGTTTTGCTCCAGAAATGTTTCGTTCCATTATTTTATATAATCCACTTCAAAAAAAACAATTAAAAAAAGGATTGATTCAATTATCAGAAGAAGGAGCAGTTCAAGTTTTTTATCCTTTAAATAATAATGATATAATTTTAGGAGCTATTGGTGTATTGCAATTTGATGTAGTAATCGAACGATTACGAATAGAATACAAAATAGATGCTATGTATAAAAAAGTGAATATTATTCTTGCGCGTTGGATTTCTTCTAAAAATACTGATAATATTGATTTATTTATTAAACAACATAGTTTTTATGTAGCTTTAGATAGCTCCAATAATTTTATATATCTTGCACCTAGTATAATTAATTTAAATATAATGATTGAAAAATATCCAGAGATTCTTTTTAATCGCACAATAGAAAATTTATAATTTTAATAAATATATTAATAAAATTGATTTTATATCATGTTATGAGATAAAAAATGAAACGAGTTTTTTTAATGATTTTAGATTCTTTTGGTATAGGTTCGAGTAGTGATGCTGAAAAATTTAACGATGTTGGATCTAATACTTTAGGGCATATAGCGGAAGCATGTTTTTTTGGAAAAGCTAATAATCAACGTCAAGGCAATTTATATCTTCCTAATTTATCAAAATTAGGTTTAATAGAATCTTTTAAGCAATCAACCGGTCAATTGCCATTAGGTATAAATCATCCCCAGAATATTATAGCCAGTTATGGATATGCTAGTGAAATTTCTTCTGGTAAAGATACCACTTCAGGACATTGGGAAATTGCAGGAGTTCCGGTTTTAAGTGAGTGGCTATATTTTCAAAAAAAAAATAATAGTTTTCCTTCAAAATTTTTAAAAGAAATTCAAATTAAATTACAGTTGCCAGGTTTTCTTGGAAATTGTCATGCATCCGGTACAGATATTTTGATTGATTATGGTGAAAAACATATTCAAACAAGAAAACCGATTATATATACTTCATCAGATTCTGTTTTTCAAGTAGCTTGTCATGAAGATATATTTGGTTTATCTAATCTTTATCATTTATGTGATGTGATTCGTGCACGTTTAAATGAGTATAATTATAACATTGCAAGAGTGATCGCCAGACCTTTTATTGGTGATACTAAATTAAGTTTTCAACGCACCGGCAATAGACGTGATTTATCTATTAAGCCTTTTCAAAAAACGGTTATGGAAAAATTGATTCAAGAAAAAAAAGGACAAGTTATAGGAATTGGAAAAATATCTGATATTTATGCGAATGTAGGAATTAGTAAATCAGTAAAAGCGAATGGATTAGCAGAATTGTGTAATACAACTATAAATGAAATGAAATTGGCACAAAATAATACCATCGTTTGCACTAATTTTGTAGATTTTGATTCTTTATGGGGGCATCGTCGAGACGTTTCTGGTTATGCTAAAGGTTTAGAATTTTTTGATTCTAGATTGCCTGATATAATTAAAAATGTTAAAAAAGACGATTTACTTATTATTACTGCAGATCATGGTTGTGATCCAACTTGGAAAGGCACAGATCATACTCGAGAATATGTTCCCATATTATTATACTCTCCAAACATAAAAATTAGTTCATTAGGTCATCGAAAAACTTTTTGTGATATAGCGCAAACTATTGCAAAATATTTTAGATTATCTGATATGGAATATGGAACAAATATGCTTGAAGAAGTTGAAAATGAATAGTTTTTTATAAAAGGAAATCAATTAGTGTCTACTCCTCATATTGATAGTAAAAAAAATGCTTTTTCAGAAACGGTATTGATGTGCGGTGATCCAATCAGAGCTAGATATATCGCTGAAAATTATTTGTATGATGCTAAAAAAATAAACAATATTCGCTTAATGTTGGCTTACACTGGATATTTTAAAAATAAAAAAGTTTCTATTATGAGTCACGGCATAGGAATGCCCTCTGCAGTCTTATATGTGAGAGAATTAATTTTAGAATATAATGTAAAAAATATTATTAGAGTAGGTACTTGTGGGGCTGTAAGTAATAATATTAAATTACGTGATATTTTAATTAGCATGGGTGCTTGTACTGATTCAAATATAAATAGAATAAGTTTTAATAACTATGATTTTGCAGCTATTGCAAATTTTGAAATATTAAATAATGCGGTATCTATTGCTAAAAAAATGAACATACAATGTTCTGTTGGTAATTTTTTTACAACAGACTTATTTTATAATGATGATAGAGAAGTATTAAATATTTTAAAAAAGTATAATATATTAGGTATTGATATGGAAACTGCAGGAATTTATGCAGTAGCTTTGGAGTTAAATGCAAAAGCTTTATCTATTTGTACTGTTTCAGATCATATAATAAAAAAAGAGGCAGTTGAAGTAAAAGACCGAGAATCAGGTTTTGATAATATGATTAAAATTGCTTTAGAATCTACTTTATTAGAATATTAAAAATTTAATATGTTTTATGAAGTTTCGGTGAGAAAGGGATTCGAACCCTTGATACGTTTCCATATACACGCTTTCCAGGCGTGCTCCTTAAGCCTCTCGGACACCTCACCATGAATATATATATTTAAAATAAATAATATAATAATATAAAAAAATAAAATACGTCAAGTAGTTATTCAATAATAACTTCTTTAGTAGTAAAAATATAGAAATCATGAGAATAACTCTTATAGAGTTTTTTCATATAAAATTTTTTATTTTATAAAATATCGATGTATACTTTTTTTATTTTTTTATTTATGATAATTCTGTATAAGAAAAGCGAATAAAAATTTATATTTATCAGAAATTAATAAAATAGGTTTTTTTGTTTTCTTACGTCCTGCCAGCATATATTGCTGAGCATTGGTGTTATTAACATATTATCTTGGCAATTAGTAATAAAAAAAATGGCAGAAAAACGAAATATTTTTCTAATTGGACCAATGGGTGCTGGAAAAAGTACTATTGGTCGTCAGTTATCTCAGCAACTTCATATGGAATTTTATGATTCCGATCAAGAAATTGAAAAACGCACTGGCGCAGATATAAATTGGGTTTTTGATCTAGAAGGCGAAAGTGGTTTTCGTGAAAGAGAACGAAAAGTTATACATGAATTAACTCAAAAAAATGGTATCGTTTTAGCCACAGGCGGGGGGTCAGTCAAATTTAAAGATAATCGTAATGTTTTATCATCTCGTGGTATTGTTATATATTTAGAAACCACAATTGAAAAACAATTATTACGGACTAAACGAGATAAAACCAGGCCTTTACTAAAATTTAATACTTCCAATCGTTTAATATTAGAAAATTTAGCGTCTGAACGTAATGTATTATATGAAGAAATAGCTGATATTAAAGTGACAACGGATAATAAAAGTGCTAAATCCGTTTCTTATCATATTATTCAGTTACTAGAAAAAATTTGAAAATACAGTTTAGAATAAATAATTAATGAGGTATAAAATTTTGGAAAAAATTCAAGTTGCTCTAGGAGACCGGAGCTATCCTATTAGTATAGGATCTGGAATTCTTCAAGAAGATAATATTTTTTGGCCTTTAAAACCAGGTGATCAAGCAATGCTAGTTACCAACAAAACATTAGCTAATCTTTTAAAGGATAAAATTTTTTATCATTTAAGAAAATCTGGTATAAGAGTTGATCAAGTGATTTTATCTGATGGTGAACAATATAAAACACTCAATGAAATGGAATTAATTATTTCCTCTTTATTAGAAAAGAAGCATGCTCGTGATACTACTTTAATTGCATTAGGAGGGGGGGTAATAGGCGATTTAACTGGATTTTCAGCTGCTGTATATCAACGTGGAGTTCGTTTTATTCAAATTCCAACAACTCTATTGTCGCAAGTAGATGCTTCAGTTGGTGGTAAAACTGCTGTAAATCATTTACTTGGTAAGAATATGATAGGATCTTTTTGGCAACCGTCTTCTGTGATTATTGACATTGATTGTCTGAATACACTGCCGCTTAATGAATTAACTTCTGGTATCGCTGAAGTTATTAAATATGCAATTATTTTAGACGCAGATTTTTTTAGTTGGTTAGAAGGAAATATTACAAAATTATTAACATTAAATCATGAACATTTGTCTTATTGTATAAAAAGATGTTGTGAATTGAAAGCTAAATTAATTACTTCTGATGAAAGAGAAAATAATTTGAGAGCATTATTAAATCTTGGGCATACATATGGTCATGCTATTGAAGTTCATACCGGTTATGGTAGTTGGTTACATGGAGAAGCAATATCAGCAGGTATTATTATGGCTGCGCGCACTTCTGAACTATTAGGTTATTTAAGTAAAAATGATTTTACAAGAATTTTTTCTTTATTAAAAAAAGCTGGATTGCCTGTAAAAGGTCCAAAAAATATGTCTGCTGCGTCTTATTTACCTCATATGATAAGAGATAAAAAAGTTATTTCAGGTGATATTCGATTAGTATTACCATTATCTATTGGTAAAGCCGATATTTTTTCTGGTATAGATAAAAATATTATATTAACTGCCATTAAAGATGTGCAATAAAAATTTTAAGATCTGCTTTATAAAAGTTAAAAAATTTATATATAAAAATATTATATATATTTTTAATTCATAAGTAATCGTATTATATATGACTTATTTTATTTGATGATAAAATAATAACTATTTTATATATTAGATATAAAATTTTTTAACACAATATCATGATATAATATTTGTTTCAAATGCCTAATATATACTTTTTATAAGTAATATATATTTTATTAAAATAATATAATCTCAAAATATATATTATTTACTAAAAAATTATGTAAAAAGTATATAAATTATTATATTTAATAATATTAATGTTTTTATTATAATAAAATAATCATTTTATTTTTTTAGATGAAACACAATAGGAAAATATAATGAAAAAATTTTTTTTAGCTCCATCTATTTTATCAGCTGATTTTGCGCGCTTAGGAGAAGATACACAGAATGCAATAGATGCTGGTAGTGATTTAATACATTTTGATGTTATGGATAATCATTACGTGCCTAATTTAACAATGGGCCCCATGATTTTGCAAGCACTGCGTAATTATAATATTACTATTCCTATCGATGTGCATTTAATGGTGCAGCCTGTAGATAATTTAATTCTGCCGTTTGCTAAGGCCGGAGCCACATTTATTACTTTTCATCCTGAATCTACTAAAGATATTAATCGCACAATTAATTTGATTAAAGATCATGGATGTAAAGTAGGAATGGCTTTTAATCCTTCCACTCCTTTGTGTTTTCTGGATTATACAATAGAAAATTTAGATTTAATTTTATTAATGTCTGTTAGTCCGGGATTCGGTGATCAAATTTTTTTATCATCCACTATAAATAAATTACATGAAGTTCGAAAGCGTATTGATGCAAGTGCATTTGATATTTTGTTAGAAGTAGATGGAGGAATAAAGATAGATAATATTTCTTCGATAGCTCATGCCGGTGCAAATGTTTTTGTAATTGGATCAGGTTTTTTTAAATATCCTAATTATAAAATAATTGTTAATAAAATTCGTCAAGAATTACAGTGTTCTTGTTATAGAGATGTTCATTAATTTTTAATATTTATTAAGGTAAATAATAAAATTGAAACCTATATTATTTAGTGCAGTGCAACCTTCTGGGCAATTAACTATTGGCAATTACATTGGAACTATGCGTCATTGGTCGAATCTTCAGAATCATTATCAATGTTTATATTGTATTGCTGATTTGCATGCATTAACTACATTTAATAAAGAAATTTTTTTTAAAGAATCAGTGCTAGATACTTTAGCTTTATATTTAGCATGTGGAATAGATCCTGAAAAAAGTATTATATTTATTCAGTCTCATGTTCATCAACATTGTCAACTTAATTGGATTCTTAATTGTTTCAGTCATTTTGGTGAATTATCTAGAATGACGCAATTTAAGACAAAAATTGATAAAAATTATATAAAAAAAATAAATGTAGGTTTATTTACTTATCCAATATTAATGGCATCAGATATTTTATTATATCAAACAACTTTTGTTCCTATTGGGCAAGATCAAAAGCAACATTTAGAGTTAGTGCGTGATATAGCTAAACGTTGTAATTTTTTATATGGAAATGTTTTTACTATCCCAAAACCGTGTATTCATCAGTCTGGTTCTAAAATCATGTCTTTATTGGAACCAACAAAAAAAATGTCTAAATCAGATTTAAATAAAAATAATGTTATTTTTTTATTAGAGCAAAAGAAATCAATTTTTTTAAAAATTAAAAATGCGGTAACCGATTCAGAAAAACCTTCTAAAATATACTATAATTTGCAGAAAAAAGCCGGTATTTCTAATTTATTAGAAATTTTATCTGCTATTACCAATAAAGAAATCACTTTTTTAGAAAAAGAATTAGACGGAATTATGTATTCGGAATTCAAAAATATTATTGCAGAAGAATTATATAATTTTTTATCTCCTATAAAAGAGTCGTTTTTGTATTATCGTAACAATACTTCTTATTTGGAAAAAGTAGCATATGAAGGAGCTTTAAAAGCAAGATTACAAGCTGATTTAACATTACATAAAATATATTCAAAATTAAATTTTTTTTCTTCTTTTAAATAAACTAAAATTTTTTATTTTTTCTAGTTTATTTAAAAGAAAATTATTATTGTATAGGTTTTATTGTATTACTTATATAAAATATATTTTACATTTTTCTTAATAGTAAATTGTTTAAATAAATTAATATAGATAGAAAAAATACTATGGCATAAAATACGTTTGTACTCATTAAAGTTATGTATAAACCATATTTTTGTACAATAGGACTAGTGATAACAAATGTAAGTAATGTACCAACGGTTCCACATACTAAAATAGTGTTTATTATTGGAGGAGAAGGCTTTTCTGTTTGTAAAGAAGCTAAAGTGATAATAATTGTATAAATAGCACTAGAAAAAAATCCCAAACCAATAATCATATATTCTAATATTAAATAACTAGTGCTTTGAATAAAGTAGTACATTAATATTGTTGACATTCCAGTGAGAAATATAAAAATATGGTTTAAATGAAAAAACATAATTATAAAACTAAAAAACCACATACCAATCATATATGACATCCAGAAATTACTCACTAAATGAGCGGCATGTTGCATATTAATATTCATAATTTCAGTTGTATATTGAGGAATCCAGGAAATAAATCCTAATTGACCTAGGATATAAAATAATGCTGCCATTGATAATAAAAATATATTGAGTCCCCATTTTTCTGTATTTTTAGATTCATGGTGATTTTCTTTTTTTAATATTGGAAATTTTAAATTCAGAGCCAGAATAGTAATAAATGCATAAATACTACCTATCAAAACGTAAATCCAATACCATAATATATTTTTTTCTAATAAATAAGCCGTAATAATTGGAAATATCATACCAGACATACTGAAAAAGGAATCAGTAATCAGTAATTTTGAACCTCTTTTTGAACCCGAATACAAATTCGTTATAATAAATGTTCCAATAGACATAGTCATTCCACTGACCATGCCAAGTATAAACAAATTTATAGAAAATAGTAGTATACTATGGGAATATAATATGCCTAATATTGCTATGATAGTAAGTATGAATCCAAATATAATTTGTATTTTTAATGATACAATTTTCATTAACCATGAATTAAAGACAATAGAAATCAATATACCTGCATTTAAAAATGTAAATATATTGCTCATTTCTGATATAGAAATATGAAAATAATTTGCAATATTACCCATAATCATACCAGTCACAACGATTAATGCTCCAGTAAAAGCATATGAAAAAAAACTAATCCATGTAAGTCCCGTTTGATTAATATTTTTCATTATTTTATAACCTGATTTTTAAATATATTTTATATGTTAAAATGATTAAAATATGCAAAATTTTATTTTTAACATGTTGTTTTATATAATTTTTTAAAATAATTATTATTTTACATTTTATATAAAAATTATATTAAATTTATTAATATATCATTGTATTTTTTATTATTATATATCAATACAAAATAATTAAAAAAATTTTATATATTAGTATAAATAAAATGTTTTAATATCATGATAATGATAAATATATTATTTTATTTTTAATTTATTTTTTAAATTTGTTGAATGGAAAATATTTTTTTAAATTATAAATTTATTTTTTGTCATTCATTTATTTAATTAAAAAAAATATTTATTTTTTAAAAAATTTAAGTATAAAATTAATAATTAAATATGTTTATGAAAACATTATTTTTTTATTTAAGATCAATGGAGTATTTTATATCATTTTGATATACTTAATTATCTTCATATTTGAAATATATCTTGTAAATGAAAATAAAAATTCTGTATTTAATAATCAACTATTTTAAAATGAATTGAATTTTTTAGTTTTTTATATGTATAAAAAAATGATTTTTCGATATAGTATATAAAATATTATTACGAATTTTTTATATTATTATAACAATAAACATTATTATATTTTATATATGAGAAGTAGTATTTTTTTTATTTTAATTTTTATAAAATAATATAAAATATAATTTAAAAAATTTAAAATATTTTTAAAATTTTTATTTTTTAAGATCATTTAATTTATAAAATTTTTTATAAAATGTTATAGATAAATAGAATCAATTAAAAAATTTTTTGTTATCTGATACATATCATATTATTATAAAAATGATTATTTTTTTTAGTTTAATACACATATTCAATTATTGTCCGTATTTTTTATTTTTACAAAAATTTATTTATTTTATTAAAAATGCTTAGAATGATATAGTAACGCATTAAAAAATAAATATTATAGAATATTTTTTTTTCAATAATCGGAGTGATGATGACTTTATTATTAAAGCGAATAATGTTTCTGTTTATCGTATTATATATTCCACAATCATTTTCTGGTTCATCTTCTTTATCACATACACCATTAGAAAATAATATCACAATAAATAATTTCTTTAAAAATGATGATGAAAAATTAAGTTATTCACTAGGTGTTTCATTAGGTGATTACATCAATCAATCTTTTGAAAAACAAAAACAAATCGGTATCAATATAGATAAGTTAAAACTTTTATCAGGGGTTCAAGATTTTATTTTGAATAAATTAAAATTATCTAATAATGATATTGCTTTTCATCTTCAAGAGATAGAAAAAAAAATAAAGAATTTTACACAGATACAAATTGAAAAAGAAGCTGAAAAAAATATGGTTCAGGGTCAGAACTATATGAAGAAATTTTCTGCTATTAAAGATGTTCAAAAAACATCAACAGGGCTATTATATTTAATAGAGAAACAAGGGTCTGGAATACATTTAACAAATAATACCAAAGTTACAGTACATTATAAAGCTGCTCTGGTTAACGGTGTAGAATTTTATAATTCTCATATTAAAAATGAACCGGTTTCATTTTTATTAAAAGACGTTATATTAGGTTGGCAAGAAGGTTTAAAATATGTTCAAAAAGGTGGTAAGATAAAATTAGTTGTGCCACCAAAATTAGCATACGGAATACAAGGAATGAATGGAATACCAAGAAATTCTACTATAATTTTTGAAATTGAAGTATTAAATGCGGTTAATCCAGCATAAAATTATAAATATATTATTTATTTTATAAGATATTGTATTTTATTTTTGAAATTTTTATATGTAATACAGGCGTAATATGTCTAAAATAAATTATACAATATTAGTTCATGGTGCTGCTTATGGAACACAAAATGCAAGTAGTGCATTTTTGTTCTGTAAATCTCTTCTTGCATTAAATCAAATACTACATAGTGTTTTTTTTTATTGTGATGGTGTGTATAATGCGAATAGCATGACCACTCCTGCTGTTGATGAATTTAATTTAATACAAGCATGGCAATCATTACATAAAAAATACCAAGTAAAATTATATGTATGTACAAGTGCTGCTTTAAGAAGAGGTGTAATAGAAGATGAAAGCATTTCAAAAAAAAATATTCAAAAAGGTAATTTAGCAATTTTTTTTCAATTAAGTGGACTTTTAGAATTAGCAGATTCTATGCAAAAATGTGATCGTATTATACAATTTTAATTTTAAAAAAAGCGTATATCTTTATGAAATTGATTGCTTTTGTCTTTTCTTATTCTCCACATGGTACAAGTTTTGGTAGAGAGGGGTTAGATGCTATTTTAGGTGTTTCCGCTCTTATTACTAAGATTAATGTATTTTTTATTGGAGATGGAGTGTTTCAATTAATAAAGAATCATAAAACAGAAAATATTTTAGCACGTAATTACAATTCTGCCTTTTCTATTTTATCTTTATACGATATAAACAATTTTTATTGTTGTAAAAAATCTCTAAAAGAAAGAGGCATATATGACAATATTAATTTTATATTAAAAATAAAAACTGTAGAAATAGATGTTTTACGTGTTAAATTAAACAATTGTGATGCTATTATTAATTTTTAAGGTATAAAAAATGTTACACACTTTAATACAATCTCCTTTCAAAACAAATGTTTCATTATTGCTTGATATGTTAGAGAGCCAAGATGATTTTTTAGCATTACAAGACGGAGTATTAATTGCATTAACTGATAACATTTTCTTAAAAAGAATAATATCTTCTGATTGTGCTCTCTATGTAATTAAAGAAGACGTTTATGCTCGTGGATTATATAATCATATTTCTAGTCATTTTCGATTAATAGATTATATATATTTTGTTTCATTAACAGTGAAAAACAAGCAACAGATGACGTGGTAATCAATATTTTCTCTGTCTATTTTCATAGTGATAAGTCCAATCTTAAAATTCAATATAATCAATGCTTGTCTGACTATACTGATATTTATTCAAAATAATTAATTATAAAATAGGAGTTTTTATGGCCACAATAAATCAATTGGTCCGTAAACCTCGTTCACATAAAATAGTAAAAAGTAATGTTCCTGCTCTTACTGGTAGCCCTCAAAAGCGTGGTGTTTGTATTAGAGTATATACGACTACCCCTAAAAAACCAAACTCAGCATTGCGTAAAGTATGTCGTGTAAGACTGACTAATGGATTTGAAGTTACTGCATATATTGGTGGTGAAGGGCATAATTTACAAGAGCATTCTGTTATTTTAATACGTGGTGGTCGAGTAAAAGATTTACCAGGAGTTCGTTATCATATTGTCAGAGGTGCTTTGGATTGTGCAGGAGTAAAAGAAAGAAAAAAAAGTCGTTCTAAATACGGGGTAAAAAAACCGAAAGTATAATATATGATATTTAGAATTGTTTTATGAATATTTTTTAATAATTAATATTATTTTTAGTATATTGGAGTATTTATGCCGCGTCGTCGCATTATAGGTTCTCGTAAAATTTTACCAGATCCAAAGTTTTCTTCGGAATTATTAGCAAAATTTATTAATGTGTTAATGATAGATGGAAAAAAATCTATTGCTGAATTCATTGTATATACTGCTTTAAAAAATTTATCTAAACGCACGGAAAAAAAAGAATTAGAAGCTTTTGATCTGGCTTTAGAGCATGTTCGTCCTACAGTTGAGGTCAAATCTAGACGTGTTGGTGGCTCTACTTACCAAGTTCCAGTAGAAGTTCGTCCAGTCAGAAGAAATACATTAGCTATGCGATGGATTGTAGAATCGGCCCGTAAAAGAAGTGATAAATCTATGGCATTGCGTTTATCTAATGAATTATGTGATGCTGTTGAAAACAAGGGTGCCGCAGTAAAAAAACGTGAAGAAGTACATCGTATGGCAGAAGCAAATAAAGCTTTTGCGCATTATCGTTGGTAAATGATATGAATATTTAATTATATAAGCGATTTTATAGTCTTTTGTGAGTCATTTTATTGGACTTATATAATATTACATTTTAAAAATTTCAACATAAGAGACACAGAATGGCTCGTATAACACCGATTTCGCGTTATCGCAATATTGGTATTAGTGCTCATATTGATGCTGGTAAAACAACTACTACTGAAAGAATTTTATTTTATACTGGTATTAATCATAAAATCGGCGAAGTTCATGATGGTGCCGCTACCATGGATTGGATGGAGCAAGAACAAGAAAGAGGTATTACCATTACATCCGCTGCTACTACAGCTTTTTGGAGTGGTATGGCAAAACAGTTTGAACCTCATCGTATTAATATTATTGATACACCAGGACATGTAGATTTTACTGTCGAAGTAGAGCGTTCAATGCGTGTTTTGGATGGCGCTGTTATGGTGTATTGTGCAGTAGGAGGTGTGCAACCTCAATCAGAAACAGTATGGCGTCAAGCAAATAAATATAAAGTACCTCGTATAGCTTTTGTAAATAAAATGGATCGTATGGGAGCAAATTTTTTAAAAGTTGTAGAACAGATAAAAACAAAATTAGGAGCGAATCCTGTTCCTTTACAATTAGCTATTGGTGCAGAAGAAAATTTTACTGGTGTTATAGATTTGATTAAAATGAAGGCAATTCATTGGGAAGACGCAGATCAAGGGATCAGTTTTCATTATAATAATATTCCAATCGATATGATGGAATTAGCAAAAATATGGCATCAAAAATTAATTGAATCTGCTGTAGAATCCAGTGAAGATCTTATGGATAAATATTTAAGTGGTATTGATATTAATGAATGTGAAATTAAATCTGCATTGCGTGAACGTGCTTTAAAGGATGAAATTACACTTGTGACATGCGGATCTGCTTTTAAAAATAAAGGAGTTCAGGCATTATTAGATGCTATTATTGAATTTTTACCTGCACCTAATGACGTACAAGATATTAAAGGAGTATTAAATGATAAGAATAGTACTCTTGCGATTCGGTCTTCCGATGATAGCGCACCCTTTTCAGCTTTAGCTTTCAAAATTGCCACTGATCCTTTTGTTGGAAATTTAACTTTTTTTAGAGTATATTCTGGAGTTGTAAAATCTGGTGATACCGTATTAAATTCTATTAAGTCTCAAAAAGAACGATTTGGTCGAATCGTGCAAATGCATGCAAATAAAAGAGAAGAAATTAAAGAAGTTTATTCAGGTGACATCGCTGCTGCTATTGGTTTAAAGAATGTCACAACTGGAGATACATTATGTGATTTAAATAATCCTATTATTTTGGAAAAAATGGATTTTCCAGAACCAGTTATATCTATTGCAGTCGAACCAAAAACTAAAATAGATCAAGAAAAAATGGGATTGGCATTAGGTCGTTTAGCAAAAGAAGATCCTTCTTTTAAAGTTCAAACAGATTATGAATCTAATCAAACTATTATTTCTGGCATGGGTGAGTTGCATTTAGAAATTATTATCGATCGTATGAAAAGAGAATTTAGTGTTGAAGCTAATATTGGTCAACCTCAGGTGGCATATCGTGAAACTATTTTAAACAAAGTATCAGATATTGAAGGTAAACATATTAAACAATCTGGGGGTAGAGGACAATATGGACATGTAGTCATAGAATTATTTCCACTTGAACCGGGAGGCGAAGGATATTTATTCGTCAATGATATTAAAGGTGGAGTAATACCAAATGAATACATTTCAGCGATTGATAAAGGCATTCAGGAACAATTAAAATATGGCCCTCTAGCTGGTTATCCTGTAGTAGATATTGGTATTCGTTTATATTTTGGTTCTTATCATGATGTTGATTCTTCTGAATTAGCATTTAAAATAGCGGCGTCGATAGCTTTTAAAAATGGTTTTAAAAAAGCAAAACCAATATTATTGGAACCCATTATGCAAGTGGAAGTCAACACACCAGATGACTATATGGGTGATGTAATAGGAGATTTAAATCGCCGAAGAGGCATTATTGAAGGGATGCAAGATTTAGAAATAGGTAAAATTATTAACGCACAAGTTCCTTTATCAGAAATGTTTGGTTATGCTACTGATTTAAGATCTCAAACTCAAGGTCGCGCTTCATATTCTATGGAGTTTTTAAAATATGTAGAAGCTCCATCACATATTTCCGATAATATTATTGAAAAAAGAGAGCGGTAAAAATTTTATAGTGAGCATTATATTTTAGTATTTTAATGATATACATAGGAATAATAATATGTCTAAAGAAAAATTTCAACGATTAAAACCGCATATAAACGTGGGTACTATTGGTCATGTTGATCATGGAAAAACTACATTAACAGCGGCTATTACTACTGTTTTAGCAAAAAAATATGGCGGTTCAGCGCGTGCTTTTGATCAAATAGATAATGCTCCAGAAGAAAAAGCTAGAGGTATTACAATTAATACTTCTCATGTTGAATATGATACGGCAGTCAGGCATTATGCTCATGTAGATTGTCCAGGACATGCTGATTATATCAAGAATATGATCACAGGTGCTGCTCAGATGGATGGTGCTATTTTAGTTGTGGCAGCAACTGATGGACCTATGCCGCAAACACGTGAACATATTTTATTAGGAAGACAAGTTGGAGTTCCTTATATTGTTGTATTTTTAAATAAATGTGACATGGTAGATGATGAAGAATTATTAGAATTGGTAGAAATGGAAGTAAGAGATTTATTAACACAATATGATTTTCCTGGTGACAATACTCCGATTATTAGAGGTTCAGCATTAAAAGCTTTAGAAGGGGATGCTGCATGGGAAGAGAAGATTATTGATTTAGCTAAATTTTTAGATACTTATATTCCCGAACCTGAACGAGCAATAGATCAACCTTTTTTATTGCCTATTGAAGATGTTTTTTCTATTTCTGGAAGAGGCACTGTGGTCACCGGCCGGGTAGAAAAAGGTATTATTAAAGTAGGTGAAGAAGTTGAAATTGTTGGAATTAAGAAAACTACTAAAACAACTTGTACTGGTGTTGAAATGTTTAGAAAATTGCTTGATGAAGGTCGAGCTGGAGAAAATGTAGGTGTTTTGTTAAGAGGCACTAAGCGTGATGAAATTGAAAGAGGACAAGTATTAGCTAAACCTGGCAGTATTCACCCGCATACAACATTTGAATCTGAAGTTTATGTTTTATCAAAAGAAGAAGGTGGACGCCATACTCCATTCTTTAAGGGATATCGTCCTCAATTTTATTTTAGAACTACTGATGTCACAGGCTCTATTGAATTACCAGAAGGAGTTGAAATGGTAATGCCAGGCGACAACATTAAAATGATGATTACTTTAATTAATCCTATAGCTATGGCAGAGGGATTACGATTTGCTATAAGAGAAGGTGGACGTACTGTGGGTGCGGGTGTTGTTTCTAAAGTTTTAAGTTGATTTTTATTATGATTTTTTTTATAATAGCATTAAATTGAATTTTTTGAGAAAAGAGTATATATACTCTTTTCTTAAAAAAATTAATGTAGAGTATGTCTGAAAATATTTACATGTCTTAATGTATATTTGCAAATTAAATATTGCAATAAATTTTATTTATGATTTAAATTTATTTAATATCATCAACTATGATATTACGATAAATTAATAAATTAATTTTTTTTATATTTTAAAATACTCCTAATTAAGGAGTTATAATAATTCATTATATCCACTCTATATACAAAAAAAGAGCGGGTTACATTTTTAGTGTGTATATAACTGGAGTTCTGGTCTGATGCAGAACCAAAGAATTCGTATTCGTTTAAAAGCTTTTGATCACAGGTTAATTGATCAATCTACTGCAGAAATAGTGGAAACAGCAAAAAGAACAGGCGCTCAAGTAAGAGGGCCAATTCCACTACCTACTCGTAAAGAGAAATTTACTATTCTCGTATCTCCGCATGTTAATAAAGATGCGCGTGATCAATATGAAATTCGTACGCATAAACGATTAATTGATATAGTAGAACCTACTGAAAAAACTGTTGATGCACTCATGCGTTTAGATCTTGCTGCTGGTGTAGATGTACAAATCAGCCTGGGTTAATCAGATGGATAAATGATTAAGGGGTTGAAAATGATTGGTTTAATTGGTAAAAAAATTGGTATGACTCGTATTTTCACTGTGGAAGGAATTTCTATTCCAGTAACAGTAATTGAAGTTCAAGAAAATCGAATTACTCAAATCAAAAATATGAATAATGATAAATATTGTGCCATTCAGGTAACAACAGGCATAAAAAAAACTAGTCGGTTAAAAAAACCTATATTAGGACATTTTTTAAAATCAGGTGTGTTGCCTGGACGTGGTTTATGGGAATTTAAAATAAAAGAACACGAAAAATTTACAGTTGGTCAAAAAATTAATATTGATATTTTTTCAGATATTAAAAAAGTAGATATTATTGGTACATCTAAAGGGAAAGGTTTTTGTGGTACAGTAAAGAGATGGAATTTTCGTACTCAAGATGCTACACATGGAAATTCTTTATCACATCGAGTACCAGGATCTATTGGTCAAAATCAAACGCCAGGTCGGGTATTTAAAGGTAAAAAAATGGCAGGACATTTAGGAAATACTCGTATAACCGTTCAAAGTTTAAAAATTATACGCATTGATCGAAATCGTAATTTGCTTCTAGTAAAAGGTGCTGTTCCCGGTGCTGCTGGTGGTGATCTTGTTATTAAACAAGCCATTAAGATTTGAGGGGTGAGGAATAAAGCATGGAATTAGTAGTTAAAGACGTACAGAGTGTTCTTAGTGTTTCTGAAATTACTTTTGGTCTTGATTTCAATGAACCTCTAATTCATCAAGTTGTCATTGCTTATTCAGCGTCGACTCGTCAAGGTACTCGATCTCAGAAAACTCGCGCTGAAGTGTCTGGTTCAGGTAAAAAACCATGGCGTCAAAAAGGAACTGGTCGTGCACGTGCAGGATCTATAAGAAGTCCGATTTGGCGATCTGGAGGTGTAACATTTGCCGCTAAACCTCAAGAACATAGTCAGAAAATTAATAAAAAAATGTATCGTGGTGCATTGAAAAGTATATTTTCTGAACTAATACGACAAAAAAGGTTAATAGTATTTGAAAATTTTTCATTAGAAGCACCTAAAACTAAGCTTTTAGTACGAAAATTAGAAGATTTTAAATTAAAAAATGCTTTAATAATTACATATAAACTTGATAATAATTTATTCTTGGCATCTAGAAATTTACATACTGTAGATGTTAAGGACGTACATTGTATAGATCCTTTAAGCTTAATTGCGTTCGAAAATGTTATTATAACTGTGAAAGCAGTTAAAAAGATAGAGGAAATATTATCATGATTTCTCAAGAACGTTTATTTAAAATATTAATTTCTCCCCATATATCTGAAAAATCTTCTATATTGATGGAAAAATTTAATACTGTTGTTCTCAAGGTTGCTAATAATGCTACAAAACATGAAATAAAGTACGCTGTGCAAAAATTATTTGAAATACAAGTTGATGCAATTAAAACGTTAAAGATAAAAGGAAAAACTAAACGTCAATCAAATAAAATCATCTATCGTAGTAATTGGAAAAAAGCTTATATAAAAGTTAAACACGGTCAAAATTTAGATTTTATAAGTCCTATAGAGTAAGTCGGAGGAAGAACAATGGCAATTGTTAAATGCAAACCGACATCTCCGGGTCGTCGCCACGTCATAAAAATCGTTAATAAAGAACTATATAAAGGCAAACCGTATAATTTATTATTAGATAAAAAAAATAAAAGCGGAGGACGTAATAATAACGGTCGTATTACTACTCGCCATATTGGTGGTGGGCATAAAAAAGCGTATCGTATTATAGATTTTAAACGAAATAAAGATAATATCGAAGCTATTGTAGAAAGATTAGAATATGATCCAAATCGTTCATCTAATATTGCTTTAATATTATATAAAGATGGTACAAGAAGTTATATTTTATCTCCTAAAGATTTAAAAATCGGTGATTGTGTTATGTCTGGTATACATGCACCAATTAAAATTGGTAATACTTTACCGATTAAAATGATTCCTGTAGGAATTTCTATTCATAATGTAGAAATGAGGCCGGGTAAGGGGGGGCAAATAGCTCGTTCTGCAGGTAGTTATGTTCAATTAGTAGCATGTAATGAAAATTATGCAACATTAAGATTACGTTCTGGAGAGATGCGAAAAATTGAATCTAATTGCAGAGCAACAATTGGTGAAGTTGGTAATTCTGAACATATGTTAAAAGTATTAGGAAAAGCAGGAGCAAAAAGATGGATAGGTATACGTCCTACTGTTCGAGGCACAGCCATGAATCCAGTAGATCATCCGCATGGAGGTGGTGAAGGAAGGAATTTTGGTAAACATCCAGTTACACCTTGGGGTCTTCAAACAAAAGGTAAGAAAACTCGTAAAAATAAACGCACTGAAAAATTTATTTTACGTCATCGTAAAAAATGATATCAGAGGATCATTTAATGCCACGTTCTCTTAAGAAAGGTCCTTTTATTGATGTAAGCTTATTAAATAAAGTAGAAAAAGCGATCAAAATAAATGACAAAAAAGTTTTAAAAACTTGGTCACGTCGTTCAACAATATTTCCGAATATGGTGGGTCTTACAATATCTATTCATAACGGGCGTCAACATATTCCTGTGTTTATTACTGAAGAAATGGTTGGGCATAAATTAGGTGAATTTTCTTTAACGCGTACTTATAGAGGGCATACTGCAGATAAAAAGATCAAAAAACGTTAAAAATAAGAATAAAGGGGTATTTATGGAAGCTTTAGCACAACATCGCCAAGCTCGCTCTTCTGCACAAAAAGTGCGTTTAATTGCCGATTTAATTAGAGGTAAAAAAGTACCTCAAGCTTTAAATATTTTAAATTATACCAATAAAAAAGCAGCGTATTTAGTCAAAAAAGTATTGGAATCAGCTATCGCGAATGCAGAGCATAATAACGGTATTGATATTGATGAATTAAAAATAAAAAAAATTTTTATCAATGAAGGCACAACTATGAAAAGAATGATGCCTCGTGCTAAAGGACGTGCAGATCGTGTTTTAAAAAGAACAAGCCATATCACTGTAGTTGTTTCGGATTGTTAATATTACGGAGAAGTAGTAATGGGTCAAAAAGTACATCCCAATGGTATGCGATTAGGTATAGTAAAAAAGTGGAATTCTGTTTGGTTTTCAAACAGTAAAGATTTTGCTAACTATTTAGATAGTGATTATAAAGTGCGTCAATTTTTAATGAAGGAATTAATAAAAGCATCTGTTTCTAGAATTGTTATTGAAAGGCCGTCTAAGAGTATTAGAGTAACAATTTATACATCTAGACCTGGTATTGTAATAGGAAAAAAGGGAGAAGACGTAGAAAAATTACGAACATTTATTGCTAAAATTACTGGTGTTCCAGCTCAAATTAATATTTCAGAAGTGCGAAAACCAGAATTAGATGCAAAATTAGTTTCAGATAATATTACGTCGCAATTAGAGAGAAGAGTAATGTTTCGACGTGCTATGAAAAGATCAGTACAAAATGCTATGAGACAAGGCGCTAAAGGGATTAAAGTTGAAGTCAGTGGCCGTTTAGGCGGAGCTGAAATAGCGCGTAGAGAATGGTATAGAGAAGGTAGAGTACCTTTACATACTTTGCGTGCAGATATTGATTATAGTATTTCAGAAGCTCATACAACATATGGAGTCATAGGTGTAAAAGTTTGGATTTTTAAAGGAGAAGTTTTAGGAGGTATGGCGGAAATTGAAAAATTAGATAAACCTATTGTTCAATTAAAAAAACAACATCGTAAAAATCGTAAGTAAAGAGAGGTTTTTAATGTTGCAACCAAAACGCACTAAGTTTCGTAAAATGCATAAAGGCCGAAATCGTGGATTAGCAGTGGGGAGAAGTGTTAGTTTTGGCGCTTTTGGTTTACAAGCTGTTGATAGGGGTCGTTTAACAGCGCGTCAAATTGAATCGGCTCGTAGAGCAATTACTCGATCTATGAAAAGACAAGGAAAAATTTGGATACGTGTATTTCCAGATAAACCTATCACACAAAAACCATTAGAAGTTAGAATGGGTAAAGGCAAAGGAAATGTTGAATATTGGGTAGCTTTAGTTCAGCCTGGTAAAATTCTTTATGAACTAGATGGTATTTCTGAGTTAGAATCTCGTGCTGCTTTAAAATTAGCTGCGGCAAAATTACCTATTAAAACTATCTTTGTAACTAAAATGGTGATGTGATGATAACTTTGTTAGCATTGCGTAAAAAAAATAAAAAAGAGCTTCATTCAGAACTATTACAATTGTTGCGTGAACAATTTAATCTGCGTATGCAATCTGTATCTGGAAAATTAAAAAAACCTCATTTGTTGAGAAAAGTAAGACGAAATATTGCACAAGTAAAAACATTATTAGATCAAAAAGAAGAATAAAATAATGGAAAAAATAAGAATTTTGAAAGGTTATGTTAAAAGTAATAAAATGATGAAATCTGCTGTTGTTATTATTGAAAGATTTGTAAAACATACCATGTATAAAAAATTTGTTAAGCGCACTACAAAATTTCATGTGCATGATGAAAAAAACGAATGTTCTGTTGGTGATTTAGTGGAAATTAGAGAATGTCGGCCAATATCAAAAACCAAATCTTGGGTGTTAGTTCGTATTATTGAAAAAGCTATTTTTGAGTAATATTCTAAAAAACATGAACAAGCTTAGGTCTGCTCATGTTTTCTATGCAATCGAAGATAACTAGTGTTATAATAAAATTTTTATTAGTATTTTTATATAAATTTGCGCAAGATTAATTTTTTATATAACAATCATTATCGGAATTCAAAATATGATTCAAGAACAAACTGTTTTAAATGTGGCTGATAATTCTGGTGCGCGTTACGCCATGTGTATTAAAGTATTAGGTGGTTCTCGTCGTCGATATGCTAATATTGGAGATGTTATTAAAATTACTATTAAAGAGGCTATACCAAGAGGAAAAGTAAAAAAAGGTGAAGTTCTTAAAGCAGTAGTAGTCAGAACAAAAAAAGGAGTAAGACGTTCAGATGGTTCTATTATTCGTTTTGATAACAATGCATGCGTTATATTGAATAATAACGAACAACCGATTGGCACTCGAATTTTTGGACCAGTTACTCGTGAATTAAGAACTGAAAAATTTATGAAGATTATTTCATTAGCGCCCGAAGTTCTTTAATAAGTCCATTTATTTAAAAGGATTATATATGGCAGCAAAATTACGTTCTAATGATGAAATCATTATTTTAGCAGGTAAAGATAAAGGTAAAAAAGGAATTATTAAGACTATTTTATCTTCTAAAAATTTTTTTTCTTCTAAAAAAGCTATTATCATTGGATTAAATTTAGTTAAAAAACATCAAAAACCTATTCCGTCTCAAAATAAAATTGGTGGAATTATAGAAAAAGAAGCGCCTATTCATATATCAAATATTGCTATTTTTAATCCGGAATCAAACAAGCCTGATCGCGTTGGTTTCAGGATAGAAAACGGAAAAAAAGTACGTTTTTTTAAGTCGACTAAAAAAACTATTAAATAAAAAAAGGTTTTGGAGTAATATAATGGTGACATTGTATAATTATTATAAATCAAAAGTCATACAAAAATTAATGCTTAAACTAAAATATACTTCTATAATGCAAGTGCCTACAATTGAGAAAATTACTTTAAATATGGGTGTGGGATCTGCTTCTTCTAATAAAAAAACATTGGATCATGCAATTTTAGATTTAACAGTCATTTCTGGTCAAAAACCTTTGATTACCAAAGCACGAAAATCAGTTTCGGGTTTTAAAATTCGACAAGGTTATCCTATTGGTTGTAAAGTAACTTTACGAGGTCAAAGAAAATGGGATTTTTTTGAGCGTTTAATTATTATTGCTATACCACGCATACGTGATTTTCGTGGTCTTTCAAAAAACTCTTTTGATGGTCAGGGTAATTATAGTATTGGTATTCGAGAACAAATTATTTTTCCGGAAATTGATTATGACAAAATTGATCGAGTGCGTGGTTTAGATGTAACTATTACTACTACTGCAACATCTGACCAAGAAGGTTATGAGTTATTATCTTCTTTTAATTTTCCTTTTCGTAAGCAATGAAGGTTTTAAACAATGGCTAAAGAATCTATGAAAGCGAGAGAAAAAAAACGTATAATATTGTCTAATAAGTTTTATACTCAACGTATGGAATTAAAAAACATTATTTCTAATGTTTCTTTACCAGAAAAAGATCGATGGAATGCCGTCTTAAAGTTACAAACGTTTCCTCGTGATTCTAGTCCTTCACGTCAAAGAAATAGATGTAGACAAACTGGTCGTCCGCATGCTTTTTTACGGAAGTTTGGATTAAGTCGTATTAAAGTTAGAGAGGCTGCTATGAAAGGTGAAATTCCAGGTTTAAAAAAATCTAGTTGGTAAAAATTGTATTTTAAGGAGTTTATAATGAGTATGCAAGATCCAATAGCAGACATGTTAACTCGTATTCGCAATGGTCAATCAGCTAATAAATTTTCTGTGACTATGCCTTGTTCGAAATTAAAAAAAGCTATTCTTGAAGTATTAAAAAAAGAAGGTTATATTCAAAGTTTTAATATTATAGGCGATGTTAAATTAGAATTAGAAATTTTTTTAAAATATTTTAAAGGAAAATCTGTAATAGAAAGTATTAAACGAGTGAGTTGTCCTAGTTTAAGAATATATAAGAAAAAAAATAAATTACCTCAAGTTATGGCTGGTTTGGGGATAGCAGTTATTTCTACTTCTAAAGGAGTTATGACTGATCGTAGAGCGCGCCAGGTTGGTCTTGGTGGTGAAATTATCTGTTATGTATCTTAATGGAGAAACAATGTCTCGTATTGCGAAACGTCCTATTTTTATTTCTTCCGGTATTAATGTAGAATTAAAAAATCAATTAATATCAATTAAAGGAAAATATGGTCATCTTTCACGTCTAATTCATCCATTAGTAAAAATTGAATATAACGATAAAAAAATAAGTTTTTCTTCTCGCATGAATTGTTCTAATGGGTGGGCACAAGCAGGTACATCAAGAGCACTGGTAAATTCTATGGTTATCGGTGTATCAGAAAAATTTTTTAAAAAATTACAATTGTCTGGGGTAGGATATCGTGTTTCAATAACAAGAAATAACGTCATTAATTTATCACTAGGTTATTCTCATATTATTGAATATCAACTACCTCCAGATATTGAAGCAGAAAATCCATCTTCAACAGAAATAGTAATAAAGGGAATTGATAAGCAACTGGTTGGTCAAATTGCAGCTAATTTGCGTTCTTATAGGATACCAGAGCCATATAAAGGTAAAGGTATTCGTTATATTGATGAAAAAGTACGTATTAAAGAGGCTAAGAAGAAGTAATAATATGAAAACTTCTATAAATAAAAAAATTGATGCACGTATACGTCGATCTATTAAAGCACGTAAAAAAATGAAACAATTGAACGCTATTCGATTAGTAATACATCGTACTTCACGTCATATTTATGCGCAAGTGATTTCTCCTATCGAATCTAAAGTTTTAGTGACAGCGTCTACTTTAGAAAAAGATATTAGTAATCATTTAAGATATACTGGAAATAAAGAGGCTGCATCAGCTATTGGTAAGATTATTGCTGAGAGAGCACTAAAAAAGGGTATTATTGATGCTATTGCTTTTGATCGATCTGGTTTTAGATATCATGGCCGAATTAAAGAATTAGCAGAGTCTGCGCGTGAAGCTGGGTTAAAGTTTTAAGGTGAAATGATAGAATGTCTAACATTGAAAAAAAAAATAATAATAATGATTTACAAGAAAAATTAATCTCAGTAAATCGTGTTTCAAAAACTGTAAAAGGTGGTCGTGTTTTTTCTTTTACCGCATTGACTGTCGTTGGCAATGGAGAAGGAAGAGTAGGTTTTGGATATGGTAAAGCGCGTGAAGTTCCAGCTGCTATTCAAAAAGCCATGGAAAAAGCGCGACGGAATATGATTTCAATACCATTAATCAATAAAACTTTACAACATTCTTTAAAAGGCTCTCATACTGGTTCAAATATTTTCATGAAACCAGCTTCTGATGGTACTGGAATTATAGCTGGTGGAGCTATGCGTGCAGTATTAGAAGTAGCTGGTATACATAATGTTCTAGCAAAAACATATGGTTCTACTAATCCCATTAATGTTGTTAGGGCAACGATAAATGGTTTAAAAAAAATGAAATCTCCAGATATGGTTGCTGCTAAAAGAAATAAATGTGTTAAAGATATATTAGGATAAACTTTATTTCATGAAAACTATTAAAATAACTCAAATCAAAAGTTCTATAGGAAGATTACCTAATCATAAAAAAACATTATTAGGACTGGGATTACGTTATATTGGGCATACAGTAACACGTAGAGATACTCCATCTCTGCAAGGTATGATTAAAAAAGTCTCTTATATTTTAAAAATAGAAAAGGAATAGAGCAATGTATTTAAACACTCTTTCTCCTGCATTCGGATCTCGTGTCAATCGGAAACGTGTCGGCCGTGGTATTGGTTCAGGTTGTGGTAAAACTGCAGGTCGTGGTCATAAGGGTCAAAAATCTAGATCTGGTAGTAGTATTCGTAGAGGTTTTGAAGGTGGGCAGATGCCTTTATATAGAAGATTACCAAAATTTGGTTTTAATTCGAGAAAAAAAAATATTACTACAGAAGTTCGTTTATCAGATTTATCTTGTTTTTCTAAAAACATTATTGATTTAGATTTTTTAAAGAAAAAAAATATTATCAATAAAAATATTCAGCGTGTCAAAATTATTCTTTCCGGAACAATTTCAGTACCTTTATTCATGAAAGGATTGCGAGTAACCAAGGGTGCACGTATTGTAATTGAAAATTTTGGCGGTAAAATTGAAGGATGATTAGTTGATAATGGTTAAGAATTTTAGATCAAAATTTTTAGGTGGTCAAAAAGGGTTAGGCGAACTAAAACAAAGAGTATTTTTTGTTATTATAGCTTTGATTATCTTTCGCGTTGGTTCTTTTATTCCAATTCCAGGTATTGATACAAAAATATTATCTACATTGTTGAATGATCATCAAGGTACTTTCGTAGAAATGTTTAATATGTTTTCTGGGGGTGCTTTAAGTCGTGCTTCCATTCTTTCTTTGGGAATTATGCCATATATATCAGCTTCTATTATTATACAATTGCTTACATTGGTCTATCCAGCTTTATCTGAAATAAAAAAAGAAGGTGAATCTGGACGTAATAAGATTAATCAATATACGCGATATACTACTTTAATATTAGCTATTTTTCAGTCTGTCGGCGTGGCCACTAGCCTGCCTAGTATTTTAGGTTTACATGATATTGTAATACAGCCTGATTTTTATTTTTATTTTGTTTCAGTAATTAGTTTAGTTACGGGTACAATGTTTTTAATGTGGCTAGGTGAATTGATTACTGAATGTGGTCTAGGTAATGGAATTTCCATTATTATATTTATTGGAATTATTGCAGGATTACCCGCTTCTATTGGACATACTCTTGAGCAATTACGAGAAGGTACTTTGAATTTTTTTTTATTTTTATTGATCCTTTTATTAATTTTTTTTGTGATTTTTGTTGTTGTTTTTGTTGAGCGTGGTCAAAGAAAAATTACTGTTCATTATGCACAACGTCAAAAAGGACATCGTGTTTATTCTTCACCAAGTACTCATTTACCGTTAAAAGTTAACATGTCTGGTGTAATACCAGCGATTTTTGCTTCTAGTATTGTTTTATTTCCGATTACAATAATGTCATTTTTTAAAACTAGTAATAAATGGTATTTTTTGAAATGGATTGCTTTTTATTTACAACCCAATCAACCTATATATTTAATATTATATATTTTTTCTATTATTTTCTTTTGCTTTTTTTATACTGGATTAGTTTTTAATGCTAGAGAAACAGCAGATAATTTAAAAAAATCAGGTGCTTTTATTGCGGGAATTAGACCTGGAAAACAAACTGCGGAATATATTGGTAATATTACATTGCGATTAACGTTAATTGGTGCTTTATATATTACTTTTATTTGTTTAATACCAGAATTCATGCGACGTGCAATGCATGTTCCTTTTTATTTTGGTGGTACATCTTTATTGATTGTTGTAGTGGTGATTATGGATTTTATTTCGCAAATTCAAACATTAATTATGTCAAATCAATACGAGTCTATTTTAAAAAAATCTCATTTTTATTAATAGAATTTTATAGATTAATTTAGTATATAAGGAAAATATGAAAGTACAGGCGTCAGTCAAGGTATTATGTCGTAATTGTAGAATCATACGAAGAAACAACGTTGTACGCGTGATTTGTAGTAATGATCCTAAGCATAAACAGCGTCAAGGTTAATTTTTATTTTATAATAATAAGGATTTTATATTATGGCACGTATTGCGGGTATTAATATTCCAGATAATAAACATACTTCAATAGCTTTGACTTCAATATATGGTATTGGTAAAACACGTTCTAAAAAAATTTGTTATCTTTCAAACATTTCTGAAAATTCTAAAATTCTAGATTTAAGCGATGCTCAAATAGAATTAATTCGGCAACATGTTTTAAAGTATTTAGTAGAAGGAGATTTAAGAAGAGAAAAGACTTTAAATATTAAGCGTTTAATTGATTTAAATTGTTATCGTGGAATACGTCATCGAAGGGGTCTTCCTGTAAATGGACAAAGAACTAAGACTAATGCTCGAACTTGCAAGGGTCCTAGAAAACCAATAAAAAAATAATGTAGGTGCATAAGTATTATGATACTAAAAAATACAGTTCGTCCACGTAAACGAATTAAAAAACAAATTTTAGATGGTATTGCTCACATTCATGCATCTTTTAACAATACTATTGTTACTATAACTGATAGGCAGGGAAATACTTTGGGATGGGCCACTTCAGGTGGGTCTGGATTTAGAGGATCTCGAAAATCGACTCCTTTTGCAGCTCAGGTAGCTGCTGAACGATGCGCAGAAATAGTTAAAGATTATGGTATAAAAAATTTAGAAGTAATGGTTAAAGGTCCTGGACCTGGTAGAGAATCGACGATTCGTGCTTTAAATGCTGCAGGATTCCGTATTACCAATATCACTGATGTTACGCCAATTCCACATAATGGTTGTCGCCCTCCTAAAAAACGTCGTGTGTAAATTTATATATTTCATAAGGAATATTATATGGCAAAATATTTAGGTCCTAAATTAAAATTAAGTCGACGTGAAGGTACTGATTTATTTTTAAAATCAGGATTTCGTTCTATTGATTCTAAATGTAAAATAGAACAGCCACCTGGACAACATGGTCTTCGTAAACCTCGATTATCTGATTATGCTCTTCAGTTACGTGAAAAACAAAAAGTACGTCGTTTATACGGTATTTTAGAGCGTCAATTTAGAATTTATTATAAAATAGCTGCTCGTTCTAAAGGTAATACCGGAGAGAATTTATTAAAGCTATTAGAAAATAGGCTCGACAACATAGTATATCGTATGGGATTTGCATGTACTCGAGCGGAAGCAAGACAATTAATTAATCATAAATCAGTATCTGTTAATAATAAAATTGTAAATATAGCATCTTATCAATTAAGTCCTAAAGATCGTATTGCAATAAGAGAAAAGTCTAAAAATCAATCACGTATTAAAGCATCGTTAGATTTTTATGAACAGCGCGAAAAACCTATTTGGTTGGAAGTAGATGCAACTAAAATGATAGGATTATTTAAACGATTTCCGGAGCGTTCTGATTTATCTGCTGAAATTAATGAACATTTAATTGTCGAACTGTATTCAAAGTAAAGTTTGTCATTAAGGAAAAAGATAATATGCGTAATTCTATCATTAGTTTTTTAAAACCTCGTTTAGTAGATATTGAACAAATTAGTAACACTCATACAAAAATTACTTTAGAACCTTTAGAGAGAGGATTTGGCCACACCTTAGGTAATGCACTTCGTAGAATTTTACTTTCTTCTATGCCGGGTTGCGCAGTAACTGAAGTAGAAATTGACGGAGTTTTACACGAATATAGTACAAAAGAAGGTATACACGAGGATATTTTAGAAATTTTATTAAATTTGAAAAGTTTAGCTGTAAAAGTATATGGTAAAGATGAAGCTATTTTAACACTAAATAAGTCTGGAATTTCTTCTGTGATAGCAGCAGATATTATTCATGATGCTGATGTAGAAATTATTAAACCAGAACACTTAATTTGTCATTTAACAGACATACACTCTTCTATTAAAATGCGTATTAAAGTGCAGCGTGGAAGAGGTTATGTACCAGCTGCTTCTAGGATGCATATAGAAGATTCATCAAGACCAATTGGTTGTTTATTAGTAGATGCTTGTTATAGTCCAATAGATCGAATTTCTTATAACGTTGAAGCGGCTCGTGTTGAACAAAGAACAGACTTGGATAAATTAGTAATTGAAATGGAAACTAATGGTACAATTGATCCTGAAGAGGCTATACGGCGTGCTGCTACTATTTTAGCAGAACAATTAGAAGCTTTTGTTGATTTAAGAGATGTGCGTGAACCAGAAATTAAAGATGAAAAGCCTGAATTTGAACCCATTTTACTAAGACCGGTAGATGATTTAGAATTAACAGTACGTTCAGCCAATTGTTTAAAAGCGGAATCTATACATTATATTGGTGATTTGGTTCAAAGAACGGAGGTAGATCTTCTTAAAACTCCTAATTTAGGAAAAAAATCTTTAACAGAAATTAAAGATATACTCGCTTCTCGTAATTTATCTTTAGGAATGCGATTAGAGAACTGGCCTCCTGTAAGTATTACAGATGATTAATCAATAACTTATTATATATAAAATATTGAAAAAGGATAAATATATGCGTCATCGTAAAAGTGGTCGCCATTTAAATCGTAGTCGTAACCATCTTAATGCAATGTTAAATAATATGGCATGTTCTTTTTTTTCAAATGAAATTATAAAAACTACGCTAGCAAAAGCAAAAGAATTACGTCGTATTGTTGAGCCTATTATTACTATATCTAAAATTGATAATGTTTCAAATAGACGACTAGTATTTTCTAAAATTCGTAATAATGAAATTGTAGCTAAATTATTTAAAAATATAGGACCAGTATATTACAGTAGATTAGGTGGTTATACTCGCATTTTAAAATGCGGTTTTAGATTTGGAGATAAAGCTCCAATGGCTTATATTGAACTAGTAGATCGTATAAAAAAAAATGTAAATAAAGAAATAGAAAAAAAATAAAATATTGTATATTGAATACATACAGTTTTTAATATATAAAAAATATTTTTTTGAAACATTGATGTTGCTTTTTGTGATAGCAAACGGTGGTAATTCCGTTTGCTTATTTTTTAAGATATATTTTATACTAGAATTGCTCCAACTTTAAACCAATTTTTTTTTGAAAGAAGAATTTCTCTACTAGTAATTATTTTTTTTCCAGATATTTGTAATTTTTGAATATTTAATATTTGATAAGCTGTATTCACTTGAATACCTTGTTGATTTGTTTTAATTATTTCCCCTACAGAATCAGTGCATATATCCAGAGGTATTACTTCAGCTTGCCATACTTTTATTATTGTATTATTTATTTTAAAATATGCAGTAGGCCATGGATTAAAAGCTCTTATTATGCGCTCTAATTTTGTTGCCTTTTGATTCCATTTTAATAATCCATCTTTTTTTTCAATTTTATATGATACAAGACAATTTTTTTCATTTTGTTTTTTTTTTGTAATTTTTTTATTGATAATGTTTTTTAAAGTTTTTAATAGAGATTTAATACCAATATTAATTAATTTTAGAGATAATGTATAAGTGGTATCGAAAGATAAAATAGAACATGCTTCTGAATATATTATTTTTCCAGTATCAATTGTTTCGTTCATTTCAATAATAGTGATTCCGGTTTCTTTGTCTCCATGTATTATTGCTGATTGAATAGGTGTGGCTCCTCTCCATCTAGGTAAAAGTGATGCATGTACATTAATACAACCCATCGGAAACATAGTGAGTATAATTTTTGGTACAATTCTACCATAAGCTACAACAATCATAATATCGGCGTTTAATCTGGATATATCATCCAGAAATGTTTTTTCGTTTAAATACAATGGTTGAAAAACAGGAATATTATTTTTTTTTGATATTATCTTAACAGGAGAAAATTGTATTTTTTGTCCTCTTCCACATGGTTTATCCGGCTGAGTAATAACAGCCACGACTTGATAAGATGTAAAAATTAATGCATTTAAATGCTCTGCAGAAAAATATGAAGTACCAGCAAAGATAATTTTTAATTTTTTCACATGTATTTAATTCCTTTGAGCGGATATTTTTTTTTGTATCTTCATAAATTTTTTATGTATACGATTCTTTTTTAAATTAGAAAGATAATCAATGAATAATTTACCGATTAAATGATCTATTTCATGCTGTATACAAATAGATAATATAGATTCTGCTTCTATTTCTATTTTCTTACCTTTCATATTCATAGCTTTTACTTTAATATAATTTGACCTAGGTATAAAAGCTCTGTATTCAGGAATAGATAAGCACCCCTCTTCGATACTAGTGCAACCATGCTTTTTTACAATTTTAGGATTAATGAGTATTAAATTTTCTTGCTTTTCGTCGAGTTTTTTAATAACTATAATTTGTAATGGGATATTAATTTGAGTTGCAGCAAGACCAATACCGTCTTCTTGATTCATAATTTTAATCATATTATGAACAATTTCATAAATTTTTTGATTAAATTGACTTACGGGTTGAGCTACGCAACGTAGTCTTTCATCAGGATAGTAAAGAATTTTTAAACAAGACATATAGTATTTTATGCAAAATGATTAAGTTTTATGTATTAGTATAAACTTTTTTATTGTAATTAAAAAGTTTAGTTTAAAATGTTTTAATAAATTATTTTTTAAAATTCTTATATATATTTTTACTATGCTTTCTTGTTTCAAGGATGAACTTATAATAAAATTATGTTTTGCTATAAAATAAATTTTTTTTCTTATACATTTATTAACCATATTTTTTTATAAAATATGTCTCAAAAATATTTATATATTTTAGGATTATAATTGAGGATATAATGTTTGATGTATTAATATATTTATTTGAAACTTATGTTCATAACGAATTGAACTTATCAATTGATTATGAAATTCTAAAAAACGATTTATCAGATATAGGTTTTCAAAATAAGGATATTTTTAATGCTTTGGTGTGGCTGAAAACGTTATCTTCATACAAAGAAAATATAGTTTTTCCAGAAAAAGATTTTTCTAATCAGATTTCTACACGAATTTATACTAAAGAAGAATCTTTGCGATTAAATATAGATTGTCGTGGCTTTATGTTTTTTTTAGAACAGTTAGAAATTGTAACTATTAATACGCGCGAAATGATTATTGAAAGAATCATGGCTTTAGATATTGTTGAACTTAATTTAGAAGATTTTAAATGGATTGTTTTAATTGTATTATTTAATATTCCTGGATGTGAAATGGTTTATCATAAATTAGAAAATTTATTATTTAATATACCAAAAAAAATGATTCATTGATAATATTATATTATATACATAAAAAAATTTTTTTCTTTAGAGCAGAGTTATTGTAATGCATCAGAAAAATGATTTAAATTCATTAGTTTATTGTGTAGAAATGTTAAAAAAAAATAATGTTATTGCTTATCCGACTGAGTCAATGTTTGGTTTAGGATGCGATCCGACCAGTCCAAAAGCTGTATATAAATTATTACATTTAAAAAAAAGAAAGATTGAAAAAGGCTTAATATTAGTGGCTTCAAATTATAGCCAAATAAAAAGATATATAAATGAATTAGCACTGTCTTCTCAACAAAAAAAAATGATGTTTTTTTTTGGCCAGGTCCATTTACTTTTTTAGTTCCAGCTAATTTTTCCGCGCCATATTGGTTAACTGGAAAATTTAATACCGTAGCAGTAAGAATTAGTGCGCATTCTAGTATAGTTCAGCTATGTAATATGTTTGGAAAAGCAATAATATCTACTAGTGCTAATATTTCGAATATGCCACCATGTTTAAGTGAAAAATCTGTTTTTAAAGAATTTGGTCAAGACTTTCCATTATATAATGGTAAGATAGGACATGAAAAAAAACCTTCTACAATAATTGATGTTATTAATGGACAATTCATACGCAATGCATAATTTTAAAAAAAATAATTACGTTCTGTTTGGAAACCCTGTTGCTCACAGCAAATCTCCTTTTATTCATAATTTTTTTTCTAAACAAATAGGCATCGTTTATAACTATCAATCGATTAAAGTACCAATTTTTGATTTTTCTGATACTGTATCAAATTTTTTTAAATATGATGGTGTAGGAGCAAATGTTACAGCACCTTTTAAAGAACAAGCATATTTATTATCAGATCAATTAACAGATTGTGCTAAAATATCTCAATCTGTGAATACATTAAAAAAAATTAATCATAATACACTTTTAGGTGATAATACTGATGGAATAGGTTTATTATCTGATTTAATTCGATTAAATTTTATAAAAAAAAATTTTTCTATTTTAATACTGGGCGCTGGTGGAGCAGTACGAGGTATTCTTTTCCATCTTTTAACTTTTGGATGTTCAGTATATATTTTAAATAGAACTTTTTTAAATGCGAAAAAATTAGTTTTACAATTTAATCAATTTGGAAATATAAAAGTTTTTGATGATAGTATTATAAAAAAAAAGTTTGATTTAATTATTAATGCTATATCCAGAAATAATAATATAAAAAAAGACTTTTTTCCTGTTTCTTTAGTATCTTCTAAAACATTTTTTTATGATATGAATTATCACGTTAGTAATACTGTTTTTATTAACTGGTGTATTGAAATAGGCGCTAATTATGTGGCAGATGGTATAGGTATGCTAATTTTACAAGCAGCACATTCCTGTTTTTTTTGGCATGGTATTTTGCCTGAAATTAGTCCTCTGATTCAACAATTAGAAAAAAAATGTTTTTTATAATTATAAAAATATTTTTTTAAATAAACATGTATTTTAATTTTTTTTCAATAAAAATGCTTGACTCTTTTTTTTTCAATCTGTATGATTCATTATAATAATATATCTGTTTTTATGTTATAAATCATTTAGTCCCCTTCGTCTAGAGGTCTAGGACATCGCCCTTTCACGGCGGCAACAGGGGTTCAAATCCCCTAGGGGACGAAAAAGTAAAAATTTTTAAAATAATATATACTAATTGAAATTATTGTGTTATTATTCTTAAAGATTTAAGAACATTATTAAAAATTTAAAATAAAAGCTCTTTAAAAATTCGGAAAACAAGCATAAATAAAGTTTTTTTAAATAAAAAAACACCTGTGGGTTGTAAGGTTAAGCGTATAAGCGTACATGGTGAATGCCTTGGCAGTCAGAGGCGAAGAAGGACGTGCTAATCTGCGAAAAGCGTCGGTAAGCTGATATGAAGCGCAATAACCGTCGATATCCGAATGGGGAAACCCGATGCAAAATTTGCATCATTATTAACTGAATTAAATAAGTTAATAAAGCAAACCAAGAGAACTGAAACATCTAAGTACCTTGAGGAAAAGAAATCAACCGAGATTCCCTTAGTAGTGGCGAACGAAAAGGGACCAGCCCAGAACTATAATCAATTTAAACTATAGTAGAATGATTTGGAAAAATCAGCGATACACGGTGATAGCCCAGTATATAAAAAGTTTAAATTGTGAGTTCGAAAAGTAGAGCGGGACACGAGAAATCCTGTTTGAATATGGGGGGACCATCCTCCAAGGCTAAATACTCCTGACTGACCGATAGTGAACTAGTACCGTAAGGGAAAGGCGAAAAGAACCCCGGCGAGGGGAGTGAAATAGAACCTGAAACCGTGTACGTACAAGCAGTGGAAGCATATTTTTATTTTATGTGACTGCGTACCTTTTGTATAATGGGTCAGCGACTTGTACTCTGTAGCAAGGTTAACTTAATAAGGGAGCCGAAGGGAAACCGAGTCCTAAATAGGCGTTAAGTTTCAGGGTACAGACCCGAAACCCGGTGATCTAGCCATGGGCAGGTTGAAGGTTGGGTAAAACCAACTGGAGGACCGAACCGACTGATGTTGAAAAATCAGCGGATGACCTGTGGCTAGGGGTGAAAGGCCAATCAAACCGGGAGATAGCTGGTTCTCCCCGAAAGCTATTTAGGTAGCGCCTCGTGAATTCATCTTCGGGGGTAGAGCACTGTTTCGGTTAGGGGGCCATCCCGGCTTACCAATCCGATGCAAACTCCGAATACCGTAGAATGTTATCACGGGAGACACACAGCGGGTGCTAACGTTCGTTGTGGAAAGGGAAACAACCCAGACCGCCAGCTAAGGTCCCAAAGTCATAGTTAAGTGGGAAACGATGTGGGAAGGCATAAACAGCCAGGATGTTGGCTTAGAAGCAGCCATCATTTAAAGAAAGCGTAATAGCTCACTGGTCAAGTCGGCCTGCGCGGAAGATATAACGGGGCTCAAACTATGCACCGAAGCTGCGGCAGCAAAAAATTATTTTTTTGTTGGGTAGGGGAGCGTTCTGTAAGCCAATGAAGATATATTGTAAAGTATATTGGAGGTATCAGAAGTGCGAATGCTGACATGAGTAACGATAAAGCGAGTGAAAAACTTGCTCGCCGAAAAACTAAGGTTTCCTGTCCAACGTTAATCGGGGCAGGGTAAGCCGACCCCTAAGGCGAGGCTGAAAAGCGTAGTCGATGGTAAACAGGTTAATATTCCTGTGCTTAATATTACTGCGAAGTGGGGACGAAGAAGGTTAGGTTATCCAGGTGACGGTTATCCTGGTTTAAGTGTGTAGGTATGATAATTAGGCAAATCCGATTATCTTTAATCTGAGGCACGATGACGAATTACTACGGTAATAAAGTAACTAATACCACGCTTCCAAGAAAAGCCTCTAAGCATCAGGTAATATTAAATCGTACCCAAAACCGACACAGGTAGTTAAGTAGAGAATACTAAGGCGCTTGAGAGAACCCAGGTGAAGGAACTAGGCAAAATAGTGCCGTAACTTCGGGAGAAGGCACGCTAGTTGTAAGTGAAAGGATTTACTCCAATAGCTGAAGCTAGTCGAAGATACCAGCTGGCTGCAACTGTTTATTAAAAACACAGCACTGTGCAAACACGAAAGTGGACGTATACGGTGTGACGCCTGCCCGGTGCCGGAAGGTTAATCGAAGGGGTTAAAGGAAACTTGAAGCTCCAGACTGAAGCCCCGGTAAACGGCGGCCGTAACTATAACGGTCCTAAGGTAGCGAAATTCCTTGTCGGGTAAGTTCCGACCTGCACGAATGGCGTAATGATGGCCAGGCTGTCTCCACCTGGGACTCAGTGAAATTGAAATTGCTGTGAAGATGCAGTATATCCGCGGCAAGACGGAAAGACCCCGTGAACCTTTACTATAGCTTGACACTGAATTCTAAATTTTAATGTGTAGAATAGGTGGGAGGCTATGAAATTAAAACGCTAGTTTTAATGGAGCCACACGTGAAATACCACCCTTTAAAATTCGGTATTCTAACCTAGTGCCGTAATCCGGTACAGGAACAGTGTCTGGTGGGTAGTTTGACTGGGGCGGTCTCCTCCCAAAGAGTAACGGAGGAGTACGAAGATTGGCTAATCACGGTCGGACATCGTGAGGTTAGTGCAAAGGCATAAGCCAGTTTGACTGCGAGCGTGATAACGCGAGCAGGTGCGAAAGCAGGTCTTAGTGATCCGGTGGTTCTGAATGGAAGGGCCATCGCTCAACGGATAAAAGGTACTCCGGGGATAACAGGCTGATACCGCCCAAGAGTTCATATCGACGGCGGTGTTTGGCACCTCGATGTCGGCTCATCACATCCTGGGGCTGAAGCAGGTCCCAAGGGTATGGCTGTTCGCCATTTAAAGTGGTACGCGAGCTGGGTTTAGAACGTCGTGAGACAGTTCGGTCCCTATCTGCCGTGGACGTTGGAAGACTGAGGGGGGCTGCTTCTAGTACGAGAGGACCGAAGTGGACGTATCACTGGTGTTCGGGTTGTCATGCCAATGGCATTGCCCGGTAGCTAAATACGGAAAAGATAAGTGCTGAACGCATATAAGCACGAAACTTGCCCCAAGATTAATCTTCCCTGAAACAGAAATGTTTACTGAAGGGACGTTGAAGACTACAACGTTGATAGGCTAGATGTGTAAGTATAGTAATATATTGAGCTAACTAGTACTAATGACCCAAGAGGCTTAACCTTACAACACCAGAGGTGTTTTTAAGAAAATAAAAAAATTAACAAGCTTGTTTTTACTGAATTTATTATTTTTTTAAATCATATTTTTATTAAAATACTTAAATAAATTATAAAATGCCTGGCAAAAATAGTACAGTGGTACCACCTGAATCCATTTCGAACTCAGAAGTGAAATGCTGAAACGCCAATGGTAGTACGGGGACTCCCCGTGTGAGAGTAGGTTATAGCCAGGCAAATACAAAAAAACCCGAAAATTTTCGGGTTTTTTTGTATTTTATATAATAAATTAAAATTTTATAATAAATTTTATTACTATTTTTATTTATCAATAGTATAGTATCTAGTATAATAAAATATTATTCATCAATTTAATTTTTTATTAAATCAATATAGTTTATTTTGTAAAATATTAAAATTATAGATGCAATAATATTTTTTTTTTTTTTGCGTATATTTATATATAGATAAATGCAGTACGTCTTTATATTTTTTATTTTTAGTATTCTATAGGAGAATAGTTTATCATTTAATGATAATCTCTTTTTTAATTGAATATATATTTTTCATGTGAAGGTAATATAGATGTCCAAGATTAAAGGTAATGTTAAGTGGTTTAATGAATCTAAAGGGTTTGGTTTTATTACTCCGGAAGATGGAAGCAAAGATGTATTTGTGCATTTTTCAGCAATACAAAGTAATGGATTTAAAACTTTAGCAGAAGGTCAAAGTGTTGAATTCGAAATTACTGAAGGAGCAAAAGGACCGTCTGCTGCTAATGTTATTAGTTTATAGATTTATTTATTTGATTTTTTTTATTTAAAATAAATATGTTCTTTATAGTACGGATTCTTATAGAACCGTACTATTTGAAAATAGTTTTAAAATGATATTTTATTTTTTTTTATAATACTATTCTTACTATATTAATTTTACTAATTTCATGATACAAAATTTCAATTTGTTCAAAATTTTTCGCGCATATTGTAATAGAAACGGATAAATAATTTCCTCTATTACTTGATTTTACTTGAGGTGTATAATCTCCAGGAATCTGAATTTGAATGACTCTTATTATTTGATCAATAAGTTCAGGTTGTGATAAACCAATGATCTTATAAGTAAAAAAACAAGGGAATTTTAACATTTCTCGTAATTTTGTCTTCATTATTAATCCTGGTTTTATTTTTTTTATAAAAAATCGTGAAAATTAATTATAATAAATTTATAAAAAATATTACATATTTAATATTAAATTTATACTTTTTATCAATAATATTAATTTTATATTAGCATATTAAAAAAATGGAAATAAAATATTATGTTAAAAATTTTTAATACATTGACATGTAAAAAAGAAATTTTTAAGCCTATTAAAAAAAACAAAATAAATTTGTACGTATGTGGTGTCACTGTAGATAATTTTTGTCATATCGGACATGCTCGTACTTTTACAGTATTTGATATGATCGTGCGATATTTGCGAAATTCCCATTTTGATGTCACATATGTTCGCAATATTACGGATATTGATGATAAAATTATTACAAAATCAATAAAAGAAAATATAGATATTAATATTTTTACTAAAAATATGATTAATGCAATGTATAAAGATTTTGCCTTGCTAGATTTATTAGTTCCTGATGAAGAACCTCGTATTACAAATTATATACAAGATATCATTAATGTTATTAGCGAATTAATTGATAAAAAATATGCTTATATTAATCATGATAATGATGTAGTGTTTTCTATTGATAGTAATTGTGATTATGGATCTTTATCTCATCAATCTATAAAATTATTAGCTTCTGGATCACGTATTCCAATAAATAATATGAAAAAAAATCCATTAGATTTTATATTATGGAAAAAAGAAACAAATCATAAATTTTCTTGGGATGCACCATGGGGTCGCGGCCGTCCCGGATGGCATATTGAATGTAGTGCTATGATTAAAGTATTTTTTGAAAATTGTTTAGATATTCATGGAGGCGGCTCTGATCTTTTATTTCCACATCATGAAAACGAAAGAATACAATCTTTATCATTAGATAAAAAAACAAAAATTAATTTTTGGATGCATTCCGGAATGGTAGTAGAAAAAAATAAAAAAATGTCAAAATCATTAGGTAATATACATTTTTTAAAAGATATTTTAAAATGTTATGATGCCGAAAGTGTGCGTTATTTTCTTTTATCAACACATTATCGGCAACCTATTCACTATTCTACAAAATCTCTTGATCAAGCTCGATCTTCACTGGAACGTTTATATTTAGCGTTATATGATACTAATCCTATTTCTAATGTATCAGCAGGAAAAAATTATATCATCGATTTTACAAATGCAATGAATGATGATTTTAATACACCACGAGCTTTTTCTGTACTTTTTTGTTTATCTCGTGATATTAATTGTTTAAAAAAACAAAATATAATGCAAGCCAATTTATTATCGTTTAGATTACGTTCTTTAGGGGGTTCTTTAGGTTTTTTATTGCAAAAACCTGAAAATTTTTTGCAAAAAAAAAGTTTTTTTGATTCTTCTGAAATTCAAAAAATAGAGCTTTTAATCCAAAAAAGAAATATTGCTAGACATGCACATCATTGGATAGAAGCAGATAAGATACGAGACCAATTGCTATCTCAAGATATCTTATTAGAAGATTGTCCCACAAAAACGAAATGGCGTAAAAAATAAATAATATTAAAATTTTTTTAGTTAAATATTAACTATCATGATATTTTTCACATGCTTCTAATGTATTTTGTAATAATGTTGTTACAGTCATAGGTCCCACGCCACCCGGTACAGGCGTTATATACGACGCTCTTAAAAATGCTGAATCAAACTCGACATCACCAACTATATCACCATTAGATAATCTGTTGATGCCTACATCGATAATAATAGCTCCTTTTTTAATCCATTCGCCTTTTAAAAAATTCGGCTTTCCTACAGCTACAACTAACAAGTCAGCATCTTTTATATGTTTTTTAAGATTTTTAGTAAAACGATGCGTTATCGTAATAGTGCATCCTGCTAATAGTAATTCTAAACTCATAGGTCTTCCAACTATATTAGATGCTCCAATCATAACTGCATGTAACCCATGAGTTTTTATCTTATAGTGTGTTAGCATCGTAATAATTCCTTTGGGAGTACATGCTCTTAATTTTGGCTCTCTTTGACACAAAAATCCTATATTATATGGATGAAATCCATCTACATCTTTATCTGGTATAATACTACTGAGTATTTTGATATAATTAATATGGATAGGTAATGGTAATTGTACTAAAATTCCATCTATTTTTTTATTTTTATTTAATTTATGAATAAGAGTTAATATTTCTTGTTCACTCGTATCTTCAGGAAATGACCAATATTCCGAGAAAAATCCCACATTTTTACATGCTATTTGTTTTTTTTGTACATATATTTGAGATGGAATATTAGATCCGATTAAAATTATAGCTAATCCTGGCACTCTTTTTTTTTCTTTCTTTCTATTGAAAACTTTTTTTAAAATTTCAAATTGTATTTTTTTAGAGATTTTATTGCCATTAATAATTATTGCTGACATTAGTAGTAACTCTATAAATTTTATTTTGTAATTGAAAAATTACTATTATCATTCTATAATTTTTTAATACAAATAATATAGAATATTACTAGTAATTTATTTTTATATATATTATATTAGTTGGGTATTCATTTTTTTACGCGCTCTTAGCTCAGATGGATAGAGCAACGGCCTTCTAAGCCGTAGGTCACAGGTTCAAATCCTGTAGAGCGCATTAAAAATTTTATAAAAATTATTTTTTTTTTAAGATATTATCTATATTAGATTTTATTTTTAATAGTTTATTAGCACCATTAATTTTAAAATACTTTAATTTTTTTTTTATGTGTTCTTCTTTATAATATTTTGTTAATGGATAAGTCATTTTCATATACTCTTCTAATCTTTTTTGAACAACTTCTATTTTGTCATCGTCTCTAATATCTAATTTTTCTCCAGTGATATCATCTATTTCCTGTTTTTTTGGAGGATTAAATTTTATATGATAAATACGACCAGAAGATTTATGGATTCTTCTGCCAGATAGACGTTCTAATATTAATGCATTTGGTATTAATAATTCTAAAACATAATCAATTTTAATTCCTTGATTGGACAAAAGTTCAGCTTGTGTAATATTTCTTGGAAAACCATCTAATAAAAATCCATTATGACAATCTTGTTTTTGTATTCTTTGTAGTAGTAAATAACAAATAATATCATTATCAACTAGTTTTCCTTGAATTATATTATTTTTTATTTTTGCACTTATCTTGTTGTTCTTCTTAATATTTTCACGCAGAAGATTACCTGTAGATATATGTGGAATTTTATATTTTTTAATAATAAATTCTCCTTGAGTACCCTTACCTGTTCCTGGTGGACCTAATAGAATAATGCGCATTTTATAAAATGTTCCATAATTATGAAGATTACTACTAGATAGTAGTAATCATATTTATTTATTGCATAAGTAATTGATTCATTCTTGCAATGAATTTATGTGGATTTTTTAATGTTCCTTTTTCAGACAGTAAAGATTGATCTAATAATAAATAAATCCATTTTTTAAATTGGTCTTCATCTTTTATAGAACATATTTTTTTAATCAGATTATGTTCTGGATTAATCTCAAAGATATATTTTATTTCGGGAACTGTTTGACCGGCTGCAGAAAATAATTTAGCCATTTGTGTTGTCATTTCATTAGAATCGCTAATAACCATACAAGGTGTTTCTGTAAGTCGATTGGTTAATCGAACTTCTTTTACATCATTTTTTAGAATATTTTTTGCTTTTTTTAAAAAATCTATTATTTCTGTTTTTAGTTCATGGTTATTTATTTTTTTTTCTTCTGCTAATGCGTTTAATGAAATATCCTCTTTACTTATAGATTGAAATTTTTTTCCTTCGAATTCGACTAGATAGTTCATCATCCACTCATCAATTCTATCGGATAATAATAATACATTAATGTCTTTTTTATTAAATAATTCTAAATGAGGACTATTTTTTGCAGAAATATAACTATCTGCAGTAATGTAATATATTTTTTCTTGTTTTTCATGCATTGTAGATATATATTCTTGTAATGATAATGTTTGTTCTGAATTTTTATTTTTAGTTGATGCAAATCTTAATAAATTTGCAATTTTATTTATATTTTTATTATCTTCTGCTGGTCCTTCTTTGAATATTAATCCAAATTGATTCCAAAATGTTTGATATTTTTCAGTATTATTTTTTGCTAGTTTTTCTAACATATTTAATGATTTTTTTATTAATGCCTGTTTTAAATTTCGTGTAATTCTATTATCTTGTAGAATTTCACGAGAAACATTTAAAGGTAAGTCATTAGAATCTATTAACCCTCTTATAAACCGTAAATAATTAGGAAGAAATTCATGTGAATTGTCCATAATATAAACACGTTTTACATATAATTTTAAACCATGTTTATTATCTCTATTCCATATATCCCAGTCTGCTTTTTCGGGAATAAATAATAAACTAATATATTCTTGTTTTCCCTCAACTCTGTTATGGCTCCATGTTAATGGATTATTTTGATCGTTTGTAAGATGTTTATAAAAATCTTTATATTCTTTTTCTGTAATAGACGATTTATTTAATGTCCATAATGCTTTAGCTGTATTTATTTGTTCCCAAGAATAAGTTTTATTTTTTTCATCATATATTTGTATTTTTATTGGAATCATAATATGATCAGAGTACTTACTAATAATACTTTTAATACGCCATGTATCTAAAAACTCTTCTTCTTCTTCTTTTAAATACAAAGTAATTTCCGTACCGATATTTTTTTTGATAATATTTTTGATACTATATTCACCTTCTCCGGAAGATTCCCATAAAACTCCTTTGCTAATATCAGAATTAGCGTATCTAGTTTTTACAGAAACTTTATTAGATACAATAAATGAAGAATAAAAACCAACACCAAATTCACCAATAAGCGTATTTTTGTCATTATTTTCATTTTTTAAAGAATGAATAAATTCTTTAGTGCCTGATTTAGCAATTGTACCTAAATTATCAATAGTATCTTGTCTAGTCATTCCAATACCATTGTCATTTATAATCAGTGCTCTTTGTGCTTTATTTACAGATATTTGTATATTCATTTCAATATCGTTTTTATATAATTCTGGAGAAGATATCGATTTAAATCTTAATTTGTCAATAGCATCAGAAGCATTAGATATAAGCTCTCTTAAAAAAATTTCTTTATTTGAATATAAAGAATGAATCATTAAATGTAATAATTGTTTTACTTCAGATTGAAAATGATATGTTTCTTTTTTTTGTACGCTCATCTTTCGATCTCATTTTAAATTATAATTATAATTTTTTATTAGTAGAATAATTATTAATATAATTAGATTAGTTTGTATTGTGATATAAATAAAAAATATTTTATCCTGGTATATTAAATCCAGGTGGAAGTTGCATGCCTGTAGAAATAGAAGACATTTTCTTTTTTTGAGCTTCAGCGATTTTTCTGGTAGCATCATTAAAAGCAGCAGCAGTTAAATCTTCTAACATATCCTTATCTTCTGTTAACAAACTGGGATCTAATTCTACACGACTACAATTATGTGCTCCATTAATAGTAATTTTTACCAATCCCGCGCCGGATTCTCCTGTTACTTCCATTTTGGATATTTCTGATTGTATCTTCGCTACTTTATCTTGCATTTCTTGAGCTTGTTTCATTAAATTACCTAAACCACCTTTAGTAAACATATTTTGTATTCTCTTTTTATTTTTTCATAAAATGTGATTTTGTATTTTATAAATTTTTCATATTAATATAATATCTTCTTTTTTCCATATCATATTAAATTTTTCTTCTAATAGTATTATATTTTTATCTTCTTTCATTATTGTATATGCTTCTTTTAATTTTAGCGTATATTTTTTGAGAGAAAGATTAGAAGATATAGGTATATATGATATATTTTTTTTTTGTTGATCTGTTATGCATGATATATTATTTTTTTGAGATAATATTTTTTTTTTATTTTTTAATATTATGTTAGTAATATTGTTATTATTATTCATAGTAAATATAGGTATCTCTGTTTATTCATTTTATATTAAGTAATTTAATTATTTTATAAAATTTATTTTGTTTTTTTTATTGCGTTGATTGCTCGTAATAAAGTCATTTCGACTCCTATTTGAGGGTTAGGTGCAAATGGTAATTCTTTTCTGCCATGTAATATAATTTGATAGCATAATTGAATATCATTTTTATTAACGATATTTTTTATATCATTTATTTTATATGTATAATATTCTGTTTTTTGATTTTTCCATAATAATGGAAAAGATTGTATCATAGCTATATGATGTAAATAGCGTAATATTTCAATTAAAACATTATCCCATTCTACTATATGTATTCTTATATCATTTAACAATGATATTGTTGTTTCTGAATTTTTTTTTAACATAGAAAATGTTATTGAAAAAATTTTTTCGTGTGTTGGTATTCCAAGCATGTCTATGACATTTTTTTTATTTATTTGACCATTCCCAATGGAAATTGCTTGTTCTATGAGATTCAGGGCATCCCTCATACTACCTTGAGAATAATAAGAAATCATTTTTAAAGCATCATCATCACCATTTATCTTTTCTTTTTGCAAAACATATTTTAGAAAATGTAATATTTTTTCTGGAGATAGTATTTTTAAACTAAAATGTAGGCAACGAGAAATAATAGTATTGGGTATTCTATTAATATCTGTTGTTGCTAAAATAAATTTTACATGTTGAGGAGGTTCTTCTAGAATTTTAAGAAACGCATTAAAACTATGACGCGAAAGCATATGCACTTCATCAATTAAATATATTTTAAATTTTCCCCTAGTAGGAGAATAATATACATTGTCTAATATTTCTTTTATTTCTTCTACTTTAGTGCGCGAAGCTGCATCTACTTCAATAAAATCTAGACATAATCCTTTTTCTATTTCAATACAAGTAATACATGTTCTACAAGGGGTATATGTAATACCTTTTTGACAATTTAGACATTTTGCTAATAGTCTAGCTATAGTTGTTTTTCCTACACCTCTTGATCCGGAAAATAACCATGCATGATGAATACGACCGAGAGACAAACTATTACATATGGCCATTACCACGTTTTCTTGGCCAATAATTTTTTTAAATGATTGCGGTCTCCATTTTCTTGCAAATATTTTATAATTCATACAATATATTCTTTTTTATTAAAAATCTATTTTATCATATTTCAATATTACATAATCATTTTAACTCTATCTTATTTTAGATATTTTTAAATAATAAAATTTTTATTTATTTTTAAAATATGAGTTGTAAAAAATATTTTTTTTTGAGATAATATAATTATAATTTTTATATACATATAACTAAAAATTAATTCAATATAATATTAAGCTTTCTGTTAGTCTCTCACACTGTAAAATTGAATAAATAGTCAGGTCTGGAAAGAAGCAGCTAGATCAAGTAATACAGGTGTGGTGATAAAGCTAACAGAAGCTTAAAATATAATAATTTTAATTATAAAACGATTGAAATTGAAATATTTCCCAATAACTACCTCTCTTTTTTAATAACTGATCATGTGTTCCAGATTCAATCATCCGTCCTTTTTCTAAAACAATAATTCGATCTGCTTTAACAATAGTTGACATACGATGAGCGATTACAATTAATGTAGAGTATTTTTGTATAGACAACAAAGTTTTTTGTATTTTTTGTTCTGTTTCTGAATCAATATTAGCAGTTGCTTCATCTAATATTAATATCTTAGGCCGTGTTACTAATATTCTTGCAATAGCTAGTAATTGTTTTTGGCCTATCGATAATATATCACCTTCCTCTCCCAGAGGAGAATAAATACCTTTTGGCATAGACAAAACTAATGACGTAAGATGAACAGTTTTTAATATTTTCCAAATATTTTTCTCAGATATTTTTCTTCCAAGAGCAATATTTTCAAAAAAAGTATCTGCAAGAATTATTGGCTCTTGTTCTACCATTAAAATATTTTTTCGTAAAATATCATGATCAATGGAATTAATTGGTTTATTATCTAAATAAATTTGACCATGTTTAATCTCATAAAATCCCATTAATAGATTTGCTAGAGTACTTTTTCCGCATCCAGTATGACCAACCAATGCAATAAAATTTTTTGATTGTATGTCGATATTAATATTATATAATGTATTTTTTACATTATTTTTATAACAAAAGTCAAGATTCGTAATGTTAATCGTTCCACTTGTAAAACTTTCTTTATTATTTCCATACTTTTGTTTTGGTAAATCAATAATATTAAAAACTCTTTCACCTGCAACAATAGCTTGCTGTAATATAGATTGCTGAACAGTAATAGTAATTAATGGTTCACTAAGACGACTTAAATATGTGATAAATGCATACAAAACACCTATTTCTAAAATACCGATAGGAAAAGAACTAAATATAATAATAAATGCACATAATATTAAAGAAGAAACTAAACTTAATAAAGGTCTTAATAAAAAACTATCTAATTTTAATATTTTTATACGTTCTTTATAATATAAGTCACTAATTTTTTTTATTTCTTTTTCAAATCTATACTGTTGTCGGAATTGTTGAATTATATTTATTCCTTTAATGCTTTCATTAAATTTATTATTAATTATTGCATTATAATACCGTATTTTTCTTAAAAATGGTGTGCTGTAATATTGATATAATGTCATTATTATGATAATTAATGGTATCATTAATCCCGATACTATTGCCATATGCCATTCTAAAGCGAACATAGTCAATAATATAATCAACATAAGAATTATATTACGTAATAGATTTGGAATTACTGTGTCATACAGTTCCTTTATAACTTCAGTATCATTGGTGATTTTTGAAAGAATAGTGCCTATAGGTTGAGAATCAAAATAATGAATCGGTTGATATAAAGTACTATTCATAATATTTTTACGTAATTTATTGATAATTTGTACGGATATATTAGTAAATAGAATGCTTTGAAAATAATTACAAAATACTGATATTAATTGTAATATTATAAATAAAATAATTAATATGATACTTAATGTTAAATTTAAATCTTGTTGAATAGTAATATTTTTAACAAAATAATTTATTAAAACAGGCCCTAATACTTCAGAGATAGCTCCAATTAAAATTAAAATACATGCAAATATTATTTTTTTTTTCCAGGGAATCGTATAAATCAGTAAACGTTTTAAAATAGTCCAAAATTCAATAAGACAATCCATATTATAAATTTTCACCTATTTTTATGGTTATTTTTACTTTATTTCTAGTTTTTGGTAATAATACATATTTTTATACCAATTATCTTCTTTTTTTAAAGAAATATGATTACCACGCTGTGTAATTAATCCATTTTTCATTACTATAATTTCGTCTGCATGCAATAATGCAGATAAACGATGTGCACAAATAATCAATGTATGTCTAGTTTTTTTCCAATGATAAATATTTTTTAAAATATTATATTCAGTTTTACCATCTACAGCAGATAAGGAATCATCTAATATTAGTATTTCAGCATCTAATAGTAATGCGCGTGCAATTGATATACGCTGTTTTTGACCGCCTGATAGTGCAATTCCGCGTTCTCCGATTTGGGTTTGATATCCTTTAGAAAAATTTAAAATATCTTCATGAATATTTGCTATTTGCGCGGCTTGTTCAATTTTTTTTAGAGATATCTGAGGATTTCCTAAAGAAATATTATTTTCTATCGTGTCTGAAAATAAAAATATGTTTTGATTCACGATAGCAATACGACTTCTCCATTGATCAATATTTAATTCTGATAATGGTAATGAATGATAACATATATGACCGTTTTTTATTTGAAATTGTTGTTGGATTAAATTTAAAATAGTAGTTTTACCAGAACCCGTGGGTCCGCAAAGACCCAAAATTTTTCCAGGATGCAAAGTGATTTGAATATCTTTCAAATTTGCGTAATGATTGTTTGGATAAAAAAATGAATGGATATTAATATTTAATATACCTGGATTTTTGGGAATAGATTTTTTTTTAGATTGAATATTTTTTTTGTTTTGCATTACAAGATTCATTCTATTCCAAGCTGCACTGCCCCTTTCAAGAATATTGAACATCCATGCAAACGCTAACATAGGCCAAATCATTAATCCAAGATACATAATAAAAGTAGTTAATTGACCTATGGTAATAATTTTATGGCCAAGCAACCAACTTCCTCCAATAACAGCTAATAAGTTTGAAAAAGCTACTGATAAGTAAATTACAGGATCGAAACAAGCATCTATTTTTGATACTTTTATATTTTTTTTTCCTGCATTTTTAATTATTTGATAAAATTTTTCTTCTTGTTTTTTTTCAATACCAAACGCTTTTATCATACGAATACTGCTCAATATTTCTTGTGTTTCAGTATTTAATAAAGAAAAAGCAGATTGAGATTGAGTAAAATGATAATGTAATTTTTCTCCATATTTTTTAATTAAATAAGCCATAATCGGCATTGGTATTAATGAAAAAATTGTCAATAGAAAATTTATTTGTATACTCATTATTATTAATACTAAAATACCCATTACTAATGAATCAACTAATGTTAAAACACCTTCACCAGCCGCAAAAACTATACGATCGACATCATTTGTAGCTCTAGCCATTAAATCGCCAGTACGATTTTTTAAAAAAAATTTTTGATTTTGTTGACTAAGATAAGAATAAAATTTTACTCGTAGTTCAGTTGCTAGCTGATAAGAGGCGCTAAACAAAAGTATTCTCCATATATATCGTAAAATATATACCACAATAGAAATTAATACAATCATACCAACACCAGGTAACATAGTCGTACTATGAATGTTATCTTTAACAATACAGTCTATTAATATTCCAATTATTTTAGGTGGAATTAATTGTAAAAAAGCAATTACAATTAAAAGCACAATAGATCCTATATATTTTTTCCATTCTCGTATAAAATACCATTTTAATTGTTTAAATAAGATCACAAAGAATCCTAACAGTTAATATATATAAATTTAATATTGATATCACAATTTTCTTGTAAGTACCAATGTGATAGGAACAATAATATTTTGTACTATTTAGTGATTATAAAAGAATTTTATATTGTTGTTTTTATACATAACATTTTATGTTCATTTTTTAAATGGAATTAAATCCTATTTCAGTATTATTTTTTTTTTAATATTTTTCAATAATTTTCTTTGTCTTAAGGATAATTTGTTTGATATATATATTATTAGATAATAATTATTATAATAATTATTTTTATCTCGGTATTTTGTATATATTTTCGATTTTTTTTGAATATCTTTTATATGCTTGTATATAATTAATAAATATATAATATCTTTTTGCATCTTTAAATTTTTAAATTTATTCTTTGCATTTTTATGATAATCATGAATCATGCATGTTTTAAAAAATATTAATTAAAAAATAAATTTTTTTAATTAGAACATTAAATTTATTTTCTTGATCATAAAAATTGTAAGAAATTTCTTGTTTATTGTTTTATATAATTTTAAAGAATTTTATATTTAATTTTTTTTAAATATAATTAAAGTATTTTAATATTTTTTTTAAATAAAATTATTTTAGATAACATGCTTTTTTTATTAAAAAATCGATTTTATATCTGTAGAAATAATTTTTTTGCAATATTTACTTAATATACTTTCCTTAAAATAGACACCATAAGATCTTTAAATCTTATAGATATTTTCAAAATTATCAATTTTTAGTTAGAATTCACATAATACTATATATTTTTTTTCCACTAAATTCGTTTATAATGATACTGTTATATAATTTTTTCTGTAGTATAAAGATTATTTCACTGTTGAAAAATACTTTCTCTTTGTGTTTATTTTTTTTGATTGTATTATATTTTTTTAATATTAATCATTTTTTATTAAAGAATTTTTTTATAAGAGAATCATTCTATTATTTATGATTTTTAATTTTTAATAAAATATTTATATTTATTAATACATTTACTATTCTCATTGTTCAGAAAATAAATAATTAAAATAATTTTTCTTTATCGTATATAGTTAATTTTAATTTTTTTTATTATCAGAAATATTAAAAATTTTTCACTAAATATTGTATTTTCTTCTTGTTTAGAATATGAATATTTTCTATATGCATAATTAAATTCTGTGTATTTAACTGCAGCGATATATTTTAATTGTTATAAGGTGTATAACTAAAAATAGTACTTAATATTAATGAGACAATAACGATTCCCAATACCGATTTTACAATTATATTTTTTAACCATAATTTTATATTCTTCATATTAAAAATTAAATTATCCTAATAGTTTTTTAAAAAGAATATTTTGCGCGCAACGGCTGACAATTTATTTTGTCAGCCTTATCAAAATATAGGATGAAATTTTTTGTATATTTAAATATAAGGTTTGTTTTGCAATGCTAATTCCAATACTTCTTGAATTTTTTTTACTGGATGTATTAACAATCCTTCTATAATATTGTGAGGTATTTCTTCTAAATCGTTTTTATTTTGATATGGAATTACAACTATTTTAATACCTCCTCGATGTGCAGCTAATAATTTCTCTTTTAAACCTCCAATTGGTAATACTTGTCCACATAATGTAATTTCACCTGTCATGGCAATATTAGATTTTATAGGATTATTCGTTAAAGATGATACTATAGCAGTACACATTGCAATGCCTGCGCTAGGACCATCTTTTGGAGTTGCCCCTTCAGGTACATGTACATGTATATCATTTTTTTCATAAAAATTTTCTTGGATATTTAATTTTTTTGCCTGAGATCGCACTACTGTTAATGCAGCTTGAATAGATTCTTGCATAATTTTTCCGAGAGATCCTGTATAAGTTAGTTTTCCTTTTCCGGATATACAAGCTGCTTCAATAGTCAATAGTTCTCCCCCTACTTCTGTCCAAGCTAATCCGATGACTTGTCCAATATGATTGGAGCTTTTTCCTTTACCATAATCAAAACGTTTAATTCCTAGAAATTTTTTTAAGTTTTTTTCATTTATTTCAATATGTTTTATAGTTTTATCTAATAATATATTTTTGACGACTTTTCGACAAATTTTAGAGATTTCACGTTCTAAATTTCGGACTCCAGCTTCTCGAGTATAATAATGAATAATACTTGTAATAGCGCAGTCGGTAATTGTTAGTTCATCTTTTTGTAATGCGTTTCTTTCGATTTGTTTCGGATATAAGTATTTTTTAGCTATATTTAATTTTTCATTTTCTGTATATCCTGAAAGCCGAATAATTTCCATTCGATCTAAAAGCGGTGCTGGTATATTCATAGAATTAGATGTAGCTACAAACATCACGTCAGAAAGGTCGTAGTCTACCTCTAAATAATGATCATTAAAATTTATATTTTGTTCTGGATCTAATACTTCTAATAGTGCTGATGCTGGATCCACTCTTATATCACAAGACATTTTATCTATTTCATCCAATAGAAACAAAGGATTTTTAACTTTTGCTTTAATCATTTTTTGAATAAGTTTGCCCGGCATAGAACCTATGTATGTACGTCTATGACCTCTAATTTCAGCTTCGTCTCTAATACCTCCCAAGGCCATTCTGACATATTTTCTACCTGTAGATCTTGCGATAGATTTGCCTAATGAAGTTTTTCCTACACCTGGCGGTCCAATTAAACATAAAATAGGTCCTTTGACTTTTTTCATGCGAGTTTGTACTGCTAAATATTCCAATATTCTTTCTTTTACTTTTTCTAGACCAAAATGGTCAGCATCAAGAATTTTTTTAGCCTCTTGTATGCTGCGTTTGATTTTTGTTCTTATACTCCATGGAACTTGTATCATCCAATCAATATAACTTCGAACGACTGTAGCTTCTGCTGACATAGGTGACATCATTTTTAATTTTTTTAGCTCTGCTTCCGTTTTTTCTTTTGCTTCTTTAGGCATTTTTGAAGAATTTATTTTTCTTTTTAGTATTTTATTTTCATCAACAATGTCATCCATATCGCCTAATTCTTTTTGTATTGCTTTTATTTGTTCATTTAAATAATATTCCCTTTGGCTTTTTTCCATTTGTTTTTTAACACGATTTCTAATTCTTTTCTCTATTTTCAGTAAATCTATTTCTGTTACCATAATAACCATTAAAAATTCTAATCTTTCATTGGTATTATATATTTCTAAAACTGATTGTTTATCAGATAATTTTAATGGCATATGAGCTGCAATTGTATCTGCTAGTTTTTCAGCATTTTTAATATTACTTAAAGTATTTATTATTTCTGATGGAATTTTTTTATTGAGTTTAATATAGGATTCGAATTGATTCATAGTTGTTCGAATTAAAACTTCTTGTTTTTTCTCTAATATTTCTGCAGGAATAATAACTTCTACTTCTGCAACAAAGTGTTGACCGTCATTGGTTAATTTTTTAATACAAGCACGTTGAACTCCTTCTACCAGTACTTTAACAGTACCATCTGGTAATTTTAATGTTTGTAAAATAGAACTGATAGTACCTATATTAAATAAATCATTTTCATTAGGTTCATCTTGAGTAGCTTCTTTTTGTGCAATTAACAGAATTTTTTTGTCGTTTTGTATTGCCGTTTCAATACAATGAATTGATTTTTTACGGCCTACAAATAAAGGAATAACCATATGAGGATATACAACGACATCGCGTAATGGTAAAACAGGAATTGTAATGCGTTCAGAACGCTCAGAATTCATAGAGCTCTCTCTTAGTTGAATTTCCGCTATTTTTGAAAATACAAGATTATAAATTATACCGTTGTAGCTATAATTATTTCATTTTGGGGATGTTATTTGGCATTCTATACTAAGCAGTTCGCAAAATAAAAGGGGCTGTTCCTTTTGTTTGAAATATTATATATTAATGATTTAACTATTAAACACGCTATGAGATTTATTTTTTTCTAATATTATCTTAGGTGATGAATTGGTATTAACGACTTCTTTATTTATTAACACTTTTTTTACATGTGTCATAGATGGTAACTCGTACATCGTTTCGAGTAAAATATTTTCAATAATAGATCTTAATCCTCTAGCACCTGTATTGCGAGACATTGCTTTTTTTGCTATGGCTATAATAGATTCTATATTAAATTCTAATTTTACCTTGTCCAATTCAAATAAAGTTTGGTATTGTTTAATTAAAGAATTTTTGGGTTCACATAATATTTTGATTAATGTGTTTTCATTTAATTCATTTAAAATAGTTATTATAGGCAATCGACCAATAAATTCGGGTATGAGTCCAAATTTCATTAAATCTTCTGGTTGTACTTTTTCTAAAGTATTGTTTTGAGATAATTTTTTATTCTTTTTCTTAACCATTGCAGTAAAACCAATATTATTACCCGTGTCTATTCTTTTAGTAATAATTTTAGATAAGCCTAAAAATGAACCAGAACATATAAATAAGATATTCTCTGTATTAATTTGAAGAAATTCCTGTTGAGGGTGTTTTCGACCGCCTTGAGGAGGGACTGATGCTATTGTTCCTTCAATTAACTTTAAAAGTGCTTGTTGTACTCCTTCTCCCGAAACATCGCGAGTAATTGAAGGATTATCAGATTTTTTTGCTATTTTGTCAATTTCATCTATATAAATGATACCAATCTCAGCTTTTTTTATATTATATTGACATTGTTGTAGCAATTTTTGAATAATATTTTCAACATCTTCTCCTACATAGCCAGCTTCTGTTAAAGTAGTGGCATCAGCAATAATAAATGGTACATTTAATTTTTTAGCAAGTGTTTTCGCTAATAATGTTTTTCCACTACCGGTGGGTCCGATGAGTAAAATATTACTTTTTCCTAATTCAATGTTATTTTTTTTTTCTATAATATTACGAAGCCGTTTATAATGATTATATACAGCAACGGACAATACTTTTTTTGTTTTATCTTGCCCGATGACATATTCATCAAGATATTTTTTAATTTCATGCGGTTTTGGCAATGATTTAAGCGTGCTTGTTGTATCCTCTTGCTGTTCTATTCTTTCTTCTAATATAATATTATTACATAATATAATACATTCATTGCAAATATATACTAAAGGACCAGCAATTAATTTTTTTACCTCTTTTTGATTTTTACCACAAAAAGAACAATAAAGAATTTTCTTCGTATCGTCTTGTTTTTTATCTATCACTCTCACACCTCTATATTATATTGATTTTTTTTGAATAAATAGATTTTTTTATTGACGATTAGTTAAAACAAAATCAATTAATCCATATTTTTTAGATTCCTCTGCTGATAAAAAGCAGTCACGATCGGTATCTTTATTAATTTTTTTTATTGTTTGACCAGTATGTAATGCAATTAATTGATTAATGGTTTTTTTTATTTTTATTATTTCACGAGAATGAATATCGATATCGGATGCTTGTCCTTGATAGCCACCGAGTGGTTGGTGAATCATAATTCTTGCATTCGGCAGACAGGATCTTTTTCCTTTTGTGCCGGAAGCTAATATAAATGCACCCATAGAGCATGCTTGACCCATGCAAATAGTGTGAATATCTGGTTTAACAAATTGAATAGTATCATATATAGACATTCCTGATGTAATAATACCTCCTGGGGAATTAATATATAAAAATATATCTTTTTCGGGATTTTCAGATTCTAAAAATAGCATTTGAGCAATAATATTATTCGCCATACTATCTTCAATAGTACCTGTCATAAAAATTATGCGTTCTTTTAATAAACGCGAGTATATATCGTATGCTCTTTCTCCGCGTGAATCTTGCTCAACTACCATAGGAATGAAAGATTGTGCAGATATGATTTTTTTATTTTGAATATTCTGGTTATATAGCATTTTTTATTCCTAAAAAAGATTACAGTATTTTACTGTTGATATTTTATTGCATCTAGTTATTCAGTATAATATAAATCATCATCAATTCTTTTTTTAGTATAATATATAGCTTCATCTAAAGTATAATGTTCTTTTTTGATTTTTATTGTTTTCAAGAGTAATTGCATGACCTGCATTTCTAGTTCAATATTTTTTATTTTTTCTATTAAATATTTATCTGTTTTATATAGATTGATAATTTCTGATGGTTTTTGATAATTTATAGATATTTTTTTAATAAGTTGATCAACAGTGTTAGAATTTGTTAACAATTTTTTTGTGGTAATAATATTTTGAAAGATTAAAGAAATATGTACATTTTTTTTAGCTTTTTCTTCAATATTTATATGATATTTTTTTTCTAATATGCTACCTTTATTTTTTTTGTATCTTTTTTTATTATTATAAAATAATTTTTGTGTTTCTTGTTCAATCAAGAGGCCTGGTATTAAAATAGGATTCGCTTTAATTAATTGTTCTATAATCTGATTACATAAATAATCATCGCTTATTTTTTTTATTTTTCTGTTTATTTTCTGCTCTGTTTCTTTATAACATAATGCAGAAATATTATTTTTTAATAAAACAACATTTCTATTTTCTTTTTCCTCTATTGTGATGATTTTAATTTTTAATATTATATCTTGATTTTGTAGTATTTTTTCAGGATGAAATTTAGAAAATTTAATTTTAATAAAAAATACATCATTAATACATTTATTAATAATTTTAAAATATAATTGAGGTATAATAATATCTTTAGAAACAATAAAATAATCTTTTTTGTTAAATTTTTGGATGATTTGATTATGTATATAAAGTTGATAATCTATTAAAACACGATCATTCATTTTAATAGATCTGTTTACTTTTTTCCAAGCATTGAAACATCTTTTATCTTTTTCTATTTGTTTTAAAATATCTTTTTTGTTAATTTTAGCTATTATTTTTTTTGCGTGAATTAATTCAATATCTTGTATTTGAAATATTGGTTTTGATGCGTATATTACAGAATATTTGAAATATTTTATATCATCACCAGTGTCTTCTGGATGTATATAATATTTAGGTGATCCAATAACTTCTATTTTTTCTTTTTGTGTGAATTCATTAAAAAGTTTTTGCATTAGTGTATTCAAAACATCATAATAAATTTTATCACCATATTTTTTTTGGATAATATTAATAGGAATTTTGCCTTTTCTAAATCCATTGATATTTTCGTTTTTACTGATTTCATTTAATCTTTTAAAAATTTTTTTTTGAATGGTGATTTTTGAAATATTAATGGTTACTCGATTTTCTGAATTTTTATTTTTTTCTATTAAGAATTTCATTTTTACTCCAAATCAATCATGTTCATTAAATCATGTTATATATTCTCGTATTCATAAAATTAATTTAAAATAAGACAAATATTAGCATATATGCTTATTTAATATGATTAGTAATATTATGTTACATGTTTATCGTATTTTTTTAAAACATGGTATTTTACCAATTTTGTTGTCATGTTTATTTTTCCATTCAATTATAGTATAAGTATTCAGTGTAATTGAATATATTTTATTTTTTACTGTTTTTTTTAAAATTTTAAAAATTATACGATGTCTAGTTACCCAATTTTTTTTGATAAAATCATCGCTAATAATAGTTATTATTAAATGAGTGAGACAATTTTCGGAATGATTATGAGATGTGCTATCATCGTAAATATCCATCAAGTGGATATTTATATTAGATTTTAAATTTTTTTTTATTTTTTTTAAAATCATGAATTCTATATCCTTAATATCTTAAAAAGATAAAATATTAAAATTTTTAATGAAAAATACAGTGTGATCTAAAATTTTATCAATGTTTAAAAAATAATTCAATTGTTTCAAAAAATATTGCTATTATTTATTTTATTTTAATAAAATTTTAATATAATACTAAAATAATTAAATTATATTATTAAAAATAATATTCAATCGGATTTGAGGTTTTTAATGACATGTACAAAATACAGAAATATTTTTAAAAATGTATTGTTTTTTTTAATTATGTTTTTTTTGAATGGTTGCGATAGTTCATTATTCAATCCTAAAGGTATGATCGCAAGAGAGGAGTTGTCACTAATATTACTGTCTTTTTTAATGATGCTAATAGTAGTATTGCCAGTAATTTTTATGACTATATATTTTTCTAGAAAATATCGTTCTTCAAATAAAAATCAAATATATACGCCTGATTGGTGTGATTCAAAAAGAATAGAAATAGTAGTATGGTCTGTGCCCATTATAATTATATCTTTTTTGGGATTATTAACTTGGCATTACAGTCATGTGCTAGCACCAAATAAGTCTATACAATCTGAATTAACCCCAATAAAAATAAATGTTATAGCATTAGATTGGAAATGGTTATTTATTTATCCAGAATATCATGTTGCTACTATTAATGAAATTGTATTTCCGATAAACAGACCTGTTATATTTAATATTACTTCTAATTCTGTTATGAATTCTTTTTTTATTCCCGCTCTTGGCAGTCAAGTTTACGCTATGCCTGGGATGATAACACAATTAAATATCATTTCTGATACTGTAGGGCAGTATAAAGGAATATCTTCTAACTATAGTGGTTTAGGATTTTCAAATATGAAATTTACTGCCATAACTGTTGAGAATGATTTTATTTTTAAAAATTGGATAGAAAATATTCAACATTCTTCGCATGTACTAAATAATATGGACCAGTTTACAAAAATAGCTGTGCCGAACGAAAATTATTCTATACAATATTTTTCAAGAGTTAATGATAGTTTATTTTATCAAATAATTAATCAGTTTCATATACATAAATTTCCTTGAATAAAAATGAATTAAACACAATATTTGCTAAAAAATTTGGAGAAATAAAAATGTTTGGCAAATTGCATTGGAATGTTATTCCTTATCACGAACCTATTATTATGATTACTTATATTGCTATTATTTTGATTACGTTATGTATTGCATTTAGTATTACATATTATCAAAAATGGCAATATCTTTGGTATGAATGGGTCACTACAGTAGATCATAAAAAAATATCTATTATGTATGGTATTTTAGCTTTTATCATGTTATTTCGTGGATTTGTCGATGCCATATTAATGCGTTCTCAACAAGTGCTTGCATCATCTGGTCATGCAGGATTTTTACCACCTCATCACTATGATCAAATATTTACTGCTCATGGCGTGATAATGATTTTTTTTGTTGCTATGCCATTGGTTATTGGATTGATGAATTTAGTAATTCCTTTACAAATCGGGGCTCGAGATGTTGCTTTTCCATTTCTTAATAATTTAAGTTTTTGGCTGACAGCTAGCGGTGCTATTTTAATTACTTTATCTTTAGGAATTGGTGAATTCGCGCAAACAGGCTGGTTAGCTTATCCTCCGCTATCAGGTATTCAATATAGTCCCGGAGTTGGAGTAGATTACTGGATTTGGAGCTTGCAAGTTTCTGGTATTGGTACTACATTAACAGGAATTAATTTTATAGTAACAATCTTAAAAATGAGAGCACCAGGTATGAATTTTTTTAAAATGCCAGTTTTTACTTGGGCGTCTCTATGTACAAATATTCTGATCGTTATTTCTTTTCCTGTTTTAACTATTACTTTAATTTTATTAACATTGGATCGCTATTTTAATTTTCATTTTTTCACTAATGATTTAGGTGGAAATATGATGATGTATGTAAATTTAATATGGATCTGGGGTCATCCAGAAGTATATATCTTAGTGCTTCCCGTTTTTGGTGTATTTTCTGAAATTGTTGCAACTTTTTCTAAAAAACGTCTATTTGGGTATGTTTCGTTAGTGTGGGCCACTTTAGCAATTACAATTTTGTCTTTTATTGTTTGGTTGCATCATTTTTTTACTATGGGCGCCAATGCAAACATTAATGCTTTTTTTGGTATTACCACTATGATTATAGCTATTCCGACTGGAGTAAAAATATTTAATTGGTTATTTACTATGTATCAAGGTCGAATATACATGCATTCTACCATGTTATGGACTTTAGGGTTTTTAATAACTTTTTCTATTGGTGGTATGACTGGGGTATTATTATCTGTGCCTCCGGCTGATTTTGTTTTACATAATAGTTTATTTTTAGTCGCTCATTTTCATAATGTAATCATTGGTGGAGTAGTATTTGGATGTTTTGCTGGAATTAATTATTGGTTTCCTAAAATGTTTGGTTTTACTTTAAATGAGATTTGGGGTAAACGTGCATTTTATTTTTGGATCACTGGTTTTTTTATAGCTTTCATGCCTTTGTACTTTTTAGGTTTAATGGGTATGACACGTCGTTTAAGTCAAAATATTGATTCTCATTTTCATATATTATTATGTATTGCTGCTATAGGTTCTCTTTTAATTGGTATTGGAATAATATGTCAAATTATACAATTTTTTGTTTCAGTTAGAGATCGTAAAGATAATATGGATGTGACTGGAGATCCATGGGATGGAAGAACATTGGAATGGTCTACATCTTCTCCCGCTCCTGTATATAATTTTGCTATCATTCCAACCGTTCAAGATAGAGATCATTTTTGGAGTATAAAGAAAAATAATAAAAAATTAATAAATAATGAATATCACTGTATTCATATGCCAAAAAATACTGGTTTAGGATTTATAATTAGTATTTTTTCTTTATGTTTTGGATTTGCAGCGGTATGGCATATTGTCTGGATATGTTTATTATCTTTCTTAACTATTATAATGAGTTTACTAATTAAAAGCCTTGATGAAAATAATGAATATGTTATATCCATTCATGATATCAAAAAAATAGAACACAAACATTTAAAAAAATTAGATATATAGGTTGAAAATGATTAGAAATAAAAAAATTAACAATTGCTTAAATTCTACTGAAAAACATCATCTAGATGTAAGAAATAATAAATTATTAGGTTTTTGGATTTATTTAATGAGCGATTGTATTATTTTCGCTATTCTATTTGCAGTATATGCTATATATTCTTCTAGTGTGTCAAAATATTTAATACATTTAAATTTTTTTAAATTATCTTTTATTTTATTAGAAACATTTATATTATTAATAAGTTCTTTATCATGTGGAATAATGGGTATTGCTGTATCTAAAAAAGAAATAAAAAAATTTTTTTTATATTTATTCTTGACATTTGTCTTAGGTTTATTGTTTGTTTGTATGGAAAGTTATGAGTTTTATGAACTAGTTATGAAAAATTTAGGTCCAAGTCGACATGCTTTTTTTTCTGCTTTTTTTACATTAGTAGGAATTCATGGTTTGCATGTTTTTTTTGGTCTTATGTGGATTTTAACAATATTTTATCAAGTAAAAAAAATAGGTTTTACTGATTGTGTTTGTACTCGTATTACATGTTTTAGCTTTTTTTGGCATTTTTTAGATATTATATGGGTTTGCGTATTTACTTTTGTTTATTTAAATGGAGTTATTTGATGTCTAATACTTTACAAGATAATGCATATTATTATGAAAAGATAAAATCTTATGCATTAGGTTTTCTATTTTCTATTATTTTAACGGCGTTATCTTTTGTTATAACAATGACACATTTTTTTTCAAACAAAATAAATTATATTACTATTATCATATGTGCGATAATGCAAATTTTTGTTCATTTTGTGTATTTTTTAAATTTAAATTTTACTTTCCAAAAGCATTGGTACGTTATTTCATTGCTATTTGTCATGATAATTGTTTTCATTATTGTATTTGGATCTATATGGATTATGTCTAATCTTAATCATCATATGTTATTGCATTAAAATAGTATTATTGATTATGTTAAATTATTATATAGAGATAATTAAACCGGGTATTATTTTTGGGAATATGGTTTTAATGACAGGGAGTTTTTTATATTCTTCTCGTACTTATTTTCATTTGTATTTATTTTTGTATACTGTTATAGGATTATCATGCGTAATTGCATCTGCTTGCGTATTTAATAATATAATAGATTCTGATATAGATAGGAAAATGACACGTACTCATAAAAGAGTTTTAGTAAAAAAATATTTAAAATTGGGTCAGGTATTATTTTTTGGTGTGATTATAGGATTGTTTGGATTATTAATATTAGGTTACTTCGTTAATTTTTTATCGATGTTATTAGCAATATTTGGTTTTATAGTATATGTTTTTTTTTATACTTATCTAACTAAAAGAATTTCAATTTATTCCACTTTAATAGGAAGCGTTTCAGGATCCATACCATCTGTAATAGGATACACGGCTGTTGTTAATACTATAGATTTTTTTTCTTTTTTATTGTTCATAAATTTTATTTTTTGGCAAATGTCTCATTTTTATTCTATTTCTATTTTTCGTATTAGTGATTATAAAAATGCAAATATTCCCATATTTCCAGTTGTAAAAGGTGTTTTATTAGCAAAACAACATATTATTTATTATATTATTTCATATATTATATCTAATATTTTATTAAGCTTAATTGGTTATGTAAGTTATTATTTTTTATTTTTATCACTTTTTATAAATTTAATATGGTTGTATTTAGCATATGTTAATTTTAAAAGATCAGATGAAAAAAAATATTCAATACAGTTATTTTATTTTTCTCTTATTGTTGTGATATGGTGTAATTTTTTAATGTCAATAGATTATATTTTTAATTTTTTATAAACATTTTACGGGTTTTGGTATACCAGCAATTTTACTTGCTTGTTGTGCAGGTCCTTTGGGAAAAAGTTTAAATAAATTAACGCTGTTAATTTTTTTATTATATCTTTTTTTTTGAAGACCTTTAATTAACATTCTTATTGAAGGTGTGACATTAAATTTTAAATAAAAATCTCGCATAAAGTATATTATTTCCCAGTGATCACTGTTTAAACATATTTTTTCATTTTCAGCAATCTCTTTAGCTAATGAAATGCTCCAATGTTGACTGTTTTTTAAGTATCCCTCGGAATCTTTTTGAATATTTTTATATGTGTATATTTTTTTTTTAAGATATTCATTTTTATCAACAATTTATAGTAAAAAAAATTTTTTTTAAAAAATCAATTTAATAATGAAGAATTATAAAATGAATTTTACAGAATTACAAGTAACATTAAGTATTTGTATTATTTTTTTATTGCGAATGTTGGGTATGTTTATGATTATGCCTGTTATTAGTACTTATGGTATATTTTTAAGAGGTGCAGATCATTTTTTACTTGGATTAGCAATGGGTATTTACGGTATTGCTCAAATTATTTTTCAGTTTCCATTTGGTTTTTTATCTGATAAATTTGGACGCAAGCCTATTATGATGTTAGGTCTCTTTTTATTTTTTTTAGGTAATCTCATTACAGCTAGTATACATTCAATTTGGAGTTTAATTATTGGTAGATTTTTGCAAGGTTCTGGAGCTATTTCTGGTGTATCGATGGCTTTGTTATCTGATTTTGTTTGTGAGAAAAATCGATCTAAATCTTTAGCATTGATTGGTTTAAGTTTTGCAATTTCTTTTTTAATATCAATGGTATCTGGACCATTTATTGCTCATTTTTTTGGTTTTTTTTCTATTTTTTGGTTAACTGTATTTTTTTCTATTTTATGTATAATAATTGTATTTTTTTTTATTCCTGATTCTAATAAATGCAATATAAGTAATACATTAAATATATTTAATAGAGAATTATTAGCAATAATATTTCATAAGCAGTTTCTTAGATACTATCTTGGTATTTTTTTTCTTCATTTTTTATTAATGATAAATTTTATGATTATTCCTCATGAATTAGAAATGGCAAAATTTTTTATAAGTGATCATTGGAAATTATATGGTATAACGATATTATTTTCTTTTTTATTTATATTTTTATTTTTGTTTTATTTTAAATCTAATTTTTTTTTAAAAAATATTATTGAAATGTCTATAATATTGTTGTTTTTATCAGATATAATATTTCTGTATGCAGAGAACAATTTAATTTTTTTATTTATTGCTATACAGATTTTTTTTATATGTTTTAATATGTTAGAAGTTTTACTTCCTTCTGATTTAAGTAAAAAAGTATTATTACCACATAAAGGTAGCATAATGAGTATATATTCTATTAGTCAATTTTTAGGTGTATTCTTAGGTAGTTTCTTTAGTGGTTTTTTATTAAATTTTTTCAGTTATAAAAATATTTTTTTGTTAATAGCTTGTATTATTTTTTTATGGTTATCAATAAGTTTTTGGTGTAAAGATAAGATGAATTATTCATAATAATATATATAAATATTTTTTTATATTCTAAAAAAACTGAGTTTGATACCATATTAGTATTATAGAAATTGATATATTTAATGCATGCTCTATATTCATATGTCATATTTTTTAAAATGGTAATATATTGACGCTATTGAATTTTAAAAAATATAGATTTTTTTATTCATTATTTTCACTATTTATAGTGTAATAAAATTTTTATGCAATAAAAAATTTTTTTATATGTTATTCAAATTTTCTAAAAGAAAAGTTTTTAATTATTGATTAGATAATATATTTTACAGAGTAAATATACTGCATTAAATAGGTATATTTTAAACTTTTCAAATACACAATATTGATGAAAATAATTTTTTGTATTATACACATAAATTTTTTTATTTATAATGAATAAAAATATCTATTATATTTCTTTAATACCGTTCATTAATTATATTTTCTTTTTTTATAACATGAGCATTGTTTATATTTTTAAAATTAAAATAAAATTAAGTTATACTCAAAAAAAATGAAAATCTTTTTATTACAAAAGCGTTTAAGCATTTTGAATATATAAACTTTATTTTGTTATATTGAATATTCAATATTCAACACTCTTGTATATTATATTTTACAACATCTTATTTTTAATGCGGCTGCATCTAAAACTCCATTGATAAATTTATGACTGTCTTCTGCTCCAAATAATTTAGCTAGTTCAATTCCTTCATTAATAGATACTTTATAAGGTATATCTTGTCTATGAGATAATTCATAGAAAGAAATTCTAAGAATGGATTTTTCTATTTGCCCTAATTCTTTAAATGATCTTGATAAATATGGTATCATCAAGTTATCTATATTTTTACAATTATTGGTGATATTGAGAATGAGCTCATAAAAATATACAATATCAATTTTTTTTTCATTATTTTCTTTTAAAAATTCGGCAGCACTATTTTTTATATTATTTTTAGATAATTCCCAGGCATACAATATTTGTAAAGCGTATATACGGGCTTTGTGTCGCAATGATGGTTTCATAGAAATCTCTTTATTTTATAAAATGGTATTATTTTTTTTGATTTCTAATCTTAATCGTATGTCAGAACCTATTTTTTTTATATCTTTAAAATTCCATTTTAAGCATTCAGATAATTTTATTATATTTTCTAATATAAAGAGTGGTTGAGCTTGATTACCTAATATTTTTGGTGCTATATAAATAATTATTTCATCAATTAAACCCTTTTTTAATAAAAAACTAGAAAATTTACTTCCCGATTCTATCCATATTTTATTTAATTCTTGTTGACCAAATATTTTTAGAAGAGATAATATATCAATATTATCATCATATTTTGGTACGATAATTTCTTTAACATTTTTTGGCCATGTTTTTTTATCTGATTTAAGTCTAATTAACCAAATAGGCCCATTGGTTTGGATTATTTTGTGCGATAATTTAATTCTATTTTGGCTGTCTATAATAGCTCGAATCGGATGTTGAAAAATTTTATATGGAAATATAGATTGTATTTTTTTAGGAAATTCTTCTGTGCGCACAGTAAAATATGGATCATCTATTAGTATAGTAGAACTAGTACTTAGCATAACAGAGCTTTTTGCTCTAAAAATCTGAACATCTTGTCGTGCATATTTTGATGTAATCCATTTACTATCGCCATTTTTTAGCGCTATTCTACCATCCAATGACATTGCTAATTTTAATTGTATTCATGGAAATCCCGTGTTCATTCTTTTAAAAAATCCATAATTATTTTTTTTTGATTCTTGAGATAAAAGATTAGTAGTAATTTTTATTCCTTTGTTTTTTAAATATGATATTCCTTTCCCAGAAACCTTAGGATTGGGATCTAAATTTGATATAATAACATTTTTAATTCCTGCATTGACAAGTGCATGTGTACAAGGAGGTGTTTTTCCAAAATGATTACATGGCTCTAGTGTAACGTATGCAGTTCCTCCTTTTGCTTTTTTCCCAGCCATATTCAAGGCATTTATTTCTGCATGGTTATGACCTGTTTTTTCATGCCATCCTTCCCCAACAATATTATTATTATTAACGATTACACAGCCTACATTGGGATTGGGAGAGGTAGTAAATTCTCCCTTTTTGCTAATCTTTATTGCTCTTTTCATATAAAATATATTTTTCATGTTTAAACCATATATTAATGTTTTTATGCGGATATACATTTTTTATATTTTATTATTTAATTATTTTTTTTAATTTTTTCATGACATTAATCATCTCTAATGCAGCTAAAGCGGCTTCAGAACCTTTATTACCCATTTTGCTACCTGATCTCTCAAAAGATTGTTGAATATTTTCTGTTATTAATAATCCTAATGTAATAGGTATAAAATACTTGGTGCTGATTTTTGAGAGGCTACTTGTAGTATCATATGATATATTTTTAAAATGATGAGTACTTCCTTGAATAATAGTACCTATGGCAATAATGGCATCATATTTTCCAGAATGAGCGATATAACTTGATACTATAGGTATTTCGTAAGCACCTGGAACGTATATTTTTAATATTTTTTCTTGTGACACTTCACCTATTCTTACTAGTGTATCAATAGCTCCCAATAATAAATTTTTATTAATTAAATCGTTAAATCTAGAAATAACGATAGCTATAGATACATTTGTTGATTTTACACCTTCTTCAATTGTTTTCATATTTTTCTTGTTACTTCGTAAATTGATTATGCATTTATTCTGATGAATAATAAATAGATTTTAGTATATATCTGTTTTTTATTTTTCATATTTATTTTTTTTAATTTTAAATCATGAAATAAAATTTGATTTTTTATGTAATACTGTTGTTTTTATAAAGACAAATTGATTTTTTTGAATACATTTTAAAAAATGATTTATATGATATAATAAAAATTTTTTTAATAGAACATAATATTATCATATTAATGATATAAAATATATTTAAAAAAAGGTTGCATTTTTTTTATATAAGGTGTAATTTATATTTAAAGACGCGGGGTGGAGCAGTATGGTAGCTCGTCGGGCTCATAACCCGAAGGTCGTTGGTTCAAATCCAGCCCCCGCAACCAGTAAAAATTTTATTATTTTTTTATTAAAAAATTTATAAAAAATAATATTTTCATATAAAATATTTAAATTATATTAAAATTCCTTTCTTTTTCATCTTTTCTACCAGCCATTTCAATAAATATATTTATTTTAGAATATATTGACACTGTTTTTTTTGACCGTGTTACTGCAGTATATAATACATCTTTATTTAAAATTCGAGAAGATGTATTAGGTAGGACTAAAATAATATTTTTAAATTCTGATCCTTGAGCTTTGTGTACTGTTAAAGCCCATGCAGTTTCGTAATCTTTTAAAATATCAACAGGAATATTTTTAGTTAAGTTGTTTTTTTCTAAAAAAGATACTTGTAAGATACCATTTTTGCTAGTATTGGTAATTCCAATATTTCCATTATATAAACCTAAATATTGATTATTTTTAGTGATCATAATAGGTTTGCCAACATACCATATTTTTTCATTTTTATTAAAAAATTTAATTTTTCTTTTTTTGTACATTTGATATTCTAAATGTTCATTTAAACCAGATACACCAAATTCGCTATTGCGCAATATACATAATACTTGAAAATTTTGAAATTCTTTTATTATTAAGTGTATTTTTTCTTTTTTTAGAATAAGCATCCAATAATATTCATATCTTTTAGCAATTTTATCAATCATATTATTATATTCTTGATTATTTTTGACAGTAAAAAAAAATACATTTGGAATCTGATTATTTAAAGTTTTTTGAATGATTTCTTTTTTATTATAAAAAATGGCTTTAGAAAGTGTATGAATACCAGAATTTTCATAAAATCTATAATTTTTTTTTAATATACAAATGTTATTACTGATAAAAAAACTTTTTTTATTATTATTACATTTTAAAATTAAACATTTAGTAATTTTTTGTAATATCAATAACACATCGATACTATAGCCATGTTGATAATAATAGCAAAGATCTCTTAAAATAAATCCTGCTTCTATTGGGGGTAATTGATTGTAATCACCAATAAAAATAATTTTAGTGTTTTTTGATAAAGAAAATAGTAATTTTTCCATTATTAACATATCTATCATAGAGGATTCATCTACAATTAATAAATCTAATTTTAATAGATTATTACTATTAAAAAAATTTTTTTGAGATATTTTTTGAATTTTTAACAATTTATGTATTGTGATAGCAGTAGATGGAACATTTTTTTTTTCTTTTTCGTTAAGTTCTCTATTAAATATATCATTTCTAATAACTTCTATTAATCTATTTACAGCTTTTCCAGTTGGTGCAGCTAATTGTATTTTTATAGGATTTTTTGATGTTTTTATGAAAGCAATGATAATTTTTAAAATAGTAGTTGTTTTTCCCGTTCCAGGTCCTCCAATAATAAACGTTATATTACGAATTAAAGAGAGTGCTACTGCTATTTTTTGATCATGATTATTATCTTGAGGAAATAATTTTTCTAATACTTTAAAGCATTGTTCTATATTAATATTATTAATAATATTTTTTTCATATAAAAATTTTAAAATATTTTTTTCAGCTTTCCACATTTTATACAGATATATTTTGTTATCATAAAAAACTAAAGGTGTAATAACAGAACCATTTCCAATAGCAGAACATTCTGCAATACAATTTAGCCAATTATGCGTATTACCTAAAGAATTTAAAATTTTTTTGATAAATTTTGGGTTTTTTTGAGAAAAAAAACAATTTTGTTTAAAGTAATTAAGAGATAAAAAAGTATGTCCATGCTGGTTTTCATAACTTACACAAGCTGCTATTAACATAATCGCAGGATTATTATTAGCAATATATTCTGCAAAATAAAAATCTATTAGTCGTATTATTTTTTTTTTACAAGCATTTTTGAGTAATAGATTCATTTTCATAGTTTTAAAGTATTTTACCCTTAGAATAAAGAAATAATTTTTTTTATGACATGATACTTGGGCAAAATATAAAAAATGCCATTTTTTTTGTTTTTATTATCTATAGCGCGTAAAAAAATATATAAAATTCCACCAAAATGGGTGTCATAATGATATTTTTTAATTTTTTGTTTTAAATATTGGTGTGCGGCTGTAGCATATATGTGATATTGTAAATCATATCTGTGTTTGATTATTTCTTTTTTTATATTTTCTTGAGAATATTCGCTATTATTGTTTCCTAACCAATTAGATTTATAATCTAATATATAATATTTTTTATTCCACATAAATAATAAATCAATAAAACCTTTTATAAAACCACTAAAAGAATTAAAAAATAATGGTTTTGAAATGTTATCTATAGAGTTTACAAGTGGAAGAATATTATTTAATGATTTACTGGATATTTTTTTTTTTATAGGTAAAAAAAATTCTAATTCTTGTATATAATTTTTTTTTTTTAAGTCAGATAGGATAATGTTGTTTTCTGTAAACGGTGTATGAATAATATTATTTATCCAATTATATAATATTAATAGCCATTTTTTATGTATGTTATATTTTTCTACTTTTTTGTAAAACCAAGTATAATCTATTGTTTTTGTAAAATTTATTTCTTTAAGAATATCATGTATTAAAATTCCTGTTTTTTTTCCTCTTGGAAAATTATAGGTATTTAATAGTGTAGTATTTTTTTTCGGATTGCTAGAAAACACTTTTTTTGTACATATTTTCTTGAAATTATATTTATATAATAAATTTTCTTGGTACAACTGTGTATAACTAGTAATACTCCATATGTTATGTAATTTTTTGTTATATGGATTAGATCGTATTACATTTTTATTTTGTTTATGTATTATAGATACTTTTGATTTGATTATTGTACTATTTAATTTAATATAATTCAGTGCACTTAGTTTTTTTAATTGAGTATTTAATGTTTTGTAATGCATTTTACGTCCATTTTGAACAATATATCCTAATGCAGTTTTATGTGTCTCACTATAATAATTTATTTTTTTTGATTTTTTTTTAATAATTGATGCTATACCTACACTACAATGTAATATAGATCGTGTAAGTGCTACATACAAAAATCTTATGTCTTCTGATAATCTTTCTTTATCAGCTAGTTTAAAACTTTCATTTTTAGATTCTAAATCAAAAATTATTTTTTTATTTTTTTTTCTATGAAACAAAGCGATATTCGCTGGACGAAATTGAACACCAAAAGGTATCCATGTAATAGGGTATTCTAATCCTTTAGATTTATGTATTGTTGTTATTTGTATTGCATTTTTTAGAGTATGTGATATTTTTATTTTTTCAAAATTTGAATTATTATTTCTATTAAATATTTCATTTTCAAACCAGCGCACTAAATGTGTTATTTTAATAGTATGTTTGAATCTTTCTTCTAATAGTTCACCTAAATGTAAAAAATTAATGTTTTTTTTATAATTTTTATTTAATTCAATAAAAGAAGTATTTTCTTGATAATCTAAAACTATTTTTTTAATCATACAAAAAATTCCTTTTTCTTCCCATATATGATAATAAGAATATAGTTTTTGTATTATTTGATATTTTTTTTTATCAGTATTCTGAAAGAATATTTGTGAAAAAATATGTGTTATACTTAATTGATAAAGCAAAATTTTATTCGTCGGATTTAAAATTGCTTTTAGTATAATCAATAATGCGCTAGCATCTAACGTATTGAATACATTTTTTTTATTAGATGAATATACTGAAGGTATGTTAATATTTTTTAGTTCATGTTGAATAAGAAGTGCTTCTTGTGTATTTCTAACAAGAATGCATATATCTGTTTTTTCTAATACTTTTTCTTTTTGATGTATACTGATAGTGGCATCTCCTATATTAGCACATATCAACCAATAATTAATTTCATATGCACACTGTTTGGCAATCCATATTTGATAATCTTCAGGAGATACTTCTTCTTTAGGTTGAAAAAAAACATGTAATGCAGTTTGTACTTTTCCTTTGATTTTGAAATTCATCTCTATATTTTGATTTGATGGTATAATAGGAGTAAATTTTATATTTTTAAATAAAAATGGATTTTTATGATGAGAAAATAAAGCATTAATGCTATTACACATATTAACTGAAGAGCGCCAGTTAATATCAAGATAATATTGTTTTTTTATATGTTTTTTTGCATATAAATATGAAAAAATATCAGCGCCTCTAAAACTATATATAGCTTGTTTGGGATCTCCAATAAAGAATAATGCTATACTATTATTTTTTTTATAAACTAAATCAAATATCTTGTATTGTTGAATATTAGTATCTTGAAATTCGTCAATAAAAGCAGCTGGATATGTATTTCTAATAAATTCACTGATAAAATTATTTTGCTTTATATTTTTTAATAATAATGTTAATAAATCATCAAAATTCAAGCATGATTGTTGATCTTTATTTTTTTTTAAAAATTTAGGTATATTACGCAGGGCATAAAAAATAATAATATTTTTTAAAGAAAAATTTTTATTTAAAATATATTTTATTTCTTCAAAAAAAAAATATGGTTTAACAATATCATTGTTAGCATATTGTTCTATGCTTATTTTAGTAAAATATTTTAAAGAATTAGGGATATAAAAATCATCTGTTTTTTTATTAGCCCATAATGTAATAATATTTACCCATCGTGTAATATTATATTGATTATATACTCTTTTATTAATCTTTAACATTTGTATAATGGATAATATATTACTATGATATAGCAACCATTTTTTTTTAAAATTATTTATTTTTTGTATAATTTTATTGTAATAAATGGTTAATGTATCATTTTTTTTAAAATCATGTTGAATGTTAATTAAACTTATTTTTAATAATGGTTTAATTTTTTTAAAAAGAACTTTTGGTTCAGAATATTCTTTTAAAATATTTTTAACTATATCATTTTTTAAAGGATAAAAATAATATCTCCAAAAATCTTCAGTTGCTTGAAGATATAAATCATCTTCATGTTCAACAATTTTTTTATGAAAAATAGAATTAAAATGAAACGTATTTAATTCTAACATTTTTTGGCAAAATTCATGTATAGTATAAATAGCAGATTGATCAAGATGGTTTTGCGCTTGTTTTAATAAATAAATAGCTTCATCCATATTTGAAATTTTTTTTAAAAATAATTTTAAGACAGGATTATCACTTTTTTTTTGTATACAAGATACATACAGATCATTAAGATATTTATAAATACGTGTTCTTAATTCTTCTTTGGCTGCATTAGTAAAAGTTAAAATGAGTATTTGACGTACTAATAATGGTTTTACATAATTTTTTTTATACCCTAAGCCGAGTAAGAATCGCAAGTATAATAATACTATGGTAAGTGTTTTACCAGTTCCAGCTGATGCTTCAATAAGTTTTACACCTATTAATGATATTTTGAATACATTTAATTTTTTTTCTTGTATTATTTTCATGGTTATTTTCATTATTTTATTTTTTTTGATTTTTTAGAATAGGCAATAACCATTTTTGAGTTGTTGCATAAATTTTTTGTATATTTTTTGGATTTAATTCCGGAATAATACTTTTAATATATAAGTTTTCTTTTTCGCCTATAAAATAGTTATCTCCATGCCAGTTTTTTAATAGTATTAAGTATCCTTTTTTTTTCTTAATTTTATCTCGTGTAATGCAGTTTTTAAAAGTATCAAATATATAATTTAACCACATTATTCCTGATTTTAATAAAAATACTGGTTTATATATTCCTTTTTGATAGCCTATAATATATCTTAGAAGATATTCAGATGCTATATCAGATTGTAATGCAGAAAGAGACCAAATATGATTTTTATAGCTAATTATTCTACTATCTTCCGATCCTCCTAGGACACAATAAAGAAGATGTTCTATCCATAAAGATATTTTGTCATTATAATTGATAATATTTGGCTTCCAGCGTAATAAACCTGTATCTTGTACCTCTGATAGAATTCCATAAATTTCGTATTTTTTAATTTTTAAATTAATTTCTGTTTCTACTGTATTTATTCTAAATTGAGAAACAAGATTTGCTATTTTTAGCATAGCATTTTTTTGTTTTGTCAAAAATATTTTTCCAAAATATTTATAAGGTAAAATACCTGATAATTCATACTGTTTGAGCCATGTTTCTATATCCTCATTATGTATAATTTTATTTAATAAAATAGTATTAAATTGCAAACAATTGAATTTATTTAAAAAAAAATTTTCGTTCGTAAGTATTTCTTTATTTTTAAAGATAGATTGTATTTTGAATTTTTTTTTAAAAAAATATAAAATTGGGTTTTTCCAAAAATCAATTAAATCTTTATAATTTATCTTTAAAATTTCTTTTTTAAATGTATTTTTTAAATGAATAATGTTATTTTTTTTTCTTATATTTTGAATTGGATAAGAGTATTGATATTCGTGATATTGATAAAAATAATTGAATATTTTTTTTTTGTTTTCTGCGTTACTAATTTTCTCATCGCCTATAAAACAAAAATGCGATGATATATAATCCATTAATTGTTGAATTAATATTGATGGATATCTTGCAATGTTATATTGTATTGAATATCTTGCATAACTTATATAAAAATATTTTTTAGCAGAAGATAAGATTTGAAGAAATAAGTAAGAATCTTCTATATGTATATTTTTATCTCCTATATATGGATGACAATGTAATAAATTGAATGGTAATATTTTTTGTTTTCTTGGTATATCTTCTTCATTAGCACCAATAATATATATAACTTTAAAAGGAATATTATGTGTTGATTTAGGATGACAAAAATTAATTACACCAGGTAAAAATTTTTTTTTATTTAAAATAGAATTTATGCGGTTGGTGAAACAAATTTTTAGTATATTAATAGAAATTTTTTTTTTATATTCAGATAACATTCCATCATGTATCATGTTTTCCCAATTGTTCTGAATGGTATCAAGAGTTTTTTGTATTAAAATATTATTCTGAAAAAAATCATTAATTAAATATTGAGATAATTTGTACCATGATTTGAATTTTTTAGGTTGAGATAATTTAACACGCCATTTATTCAGAATGAAGATAAAGTGTGCAATTTTCCCAATTAGTTCTGATTGACTACTGTTAATAGATAAAGGTGATAAAATATTATTCCAAATAGAGTTTTTTTCATTAATAGAATAACTTAATAATAATTTTTTAATTCCATATAACCATGTACTTTTTTTATTTTTTATTTTTAACAAATGATTTTGGTGTTTTTCATCAATACCCCATCTAATATTTATATTTTGTACCCAGCTATATAATATTTCTATTTCGTCTTCTGAAATATTAAATTTATTTGCTATTTCCGGAATTTCTAATAATTCTAATATTTCTTTATTACTACAGCGAGTATTAGGTAAGTTGAGTATGGTTATAAAAGTAGATAATATAATATTTTTTCTTTTAGAATTTTTTATACCTATAAAAAATGGAATTTTATATTTGTTTTTTTGAGATGTAAATATTGAATTAATAAAATCAATGTATTCATGTATTGTATTTGAAACAACTATAATATCTCCAGGTAAAATACTAGGATTTTTTTTAAAAATATTTAATATTTTTTTATATAAAATTGTTATTTCATGTTTTTTATCATGGCATACATTTACAGATATTGAATCGTCATTTGTATAAAGTATTTTTTTATCATATATGCTATGATTTTTATTTTTTTTTTTATATGTAATTAAAATATCATTTTGAATGATATTTAATAGTTTTACTGCCTTTGTTATTTTAAAACAATTAATAATTTTTATAGTTTTTGAATTAATATATAAAGAATAAATTTTTTCATATTTTCCCCATAACATAATTAATGAATCATCTTGAATGTGTTTTTTTTTATTAAACAGAATATTTTTATTTTTTTTTACTTGGTAATAAAAAATATTTTTTTTACATGATGTTACATGTAATAAATAAATATTAATATATTTACCTAATGTTTCTAATATTTTTATATATGTTGAAGTTAATGAAAAAGACGACATAATAAAGCAGCGTTTTGGAACATTTATGATATTTTTTTTTTCTTGAATAGAATTAATAATATGAAATATATTTGCATAATGTAATTGTGATGGATATTTTTTTTTTACTAAACAATGAAGGTTTTGCCATATTATTTTTTGCCATTCTTCATTTTTTTCAATCTTTAATATATCTTTATATTCTTCCCATATGTTAATCCAAGTTGGACGATAGATCAGGTATTGTTCGAAAATATCCGCCATAATAAGTGAAAATTTAAATTTCTTTATTGGATGATCATTAGTATTGACATGATTTGAATAATTTTTTTTTTCTATTATCTTCATAATATTCCATGTCATAATAGATTTTTTGTATATGTTTATCGTATTTTTATCTGTTACAAAAATCTGAAATAATTTCCAAATAAAGTGATCAGTATAATAAAATTGAAAATTTTCCGAGATGCCTTGTTTTTCTGCAATAAATATATGTAACCATTGTAATAATATTTTATTATCATAAACAAAAATTTCTTTTTGAAAAATATTATTTTTTGGTTTTTTTTTGATAATTTGACATATTTTAGAAAATAAAATATGAAGTTGATTAGATTTATAGATAATAAACATAAATACCTTATTTTTAAGACTATATAAATATAATGTATTAATATTATGCATATAATACTTTTAAAATTTTCCAAAAATTTTATTTTTTTTATAAAGATGTACATCTATTTGAGAATAAGGAATTTTAATATTATTATGATCTAATGCTTTTTTAAATTTTGCCATTAAATCCCAATATACATTATTTAAATCATTTGTATTACTCCAACAACGAACAATAAAATTTAAAGATGATGGTGCTAATTCGCTTAAACCAATGATAATATCTCGATCTTTTATTACGCGTTCTTCACTTTCCACTACTTGTCTTAAAACAGAAATTACTAAATCAATATCTGTATCATATGAAACGCTAATCGTAAATTCATTGCGACGTGCAGGCTCTCTTGAATAATTAATTACATTTCCAGAAATAATTTTATTGTTAGGTACTACTACCATTTTTCCGTCTAATGTTCGTAATGTAGTATAAAAAATATGAATATTTAATACAGTACCTGATACATTACCTAAATTTACATATTCTCCAGTTTTAAAAGGTCTTAAAGTAACTAATAATACTCCGGCTGCAAAATTTGATAAAGATCCTTGCAAAGCTAATCCTATCGCCATTCCAGCAGCGCCTAATATAGCAATGATAGATGTTGTTTGTACACCAATTCTTCCTAAGGATGCAATCAATGTAAAAGTAATAATAATATATCTCATTAAAGCAGAAAGAAAACCGGCAATAGTAGCATCGATATGACGCGTAATTAAAACCGTATTCACACCTTTAGATATTATTTTTCCTGAAAACAAACCAGCTATTAAAATAACAATAGCTGATGTAAAATTAGTTATGTATGTAAGTAGAATTTCTTGATTACGTATTAACCAAGTACCAGCGTGATTAATATCACTAACTACACTTAATTCATGCATGTTCATCTCAATAGTTCATATGTAATATACGATAAATATAACTTATCATTTTTTTTTTTTTTTTTGATTAGATAAAGTATATTGAATAATATATTATTTTATATATATAATATATATAAAATGATTTTGCGGAGAATATTTTTATTCCCCGAAAGAATACATAAATTAATTCATGATAATTATATATTTATAATATATTATATGCGTTTAATTCTTTAAATGTTTGTTCTAATCTAGTAGACATAGATTTTTGTGATGCTCTTATCCATGATCGAGGATCATAGTATTTTTTATTAGGTTTATTTTTTTCATGATCGTGTCCTAATTGATTTTGTAAAAATTTTTTATTTTTTTTATAAAAATTAAGAACACCTGTCCATGTAGCCCATTGCATATCAGTATCAATATTCATTTTAACTACACCATATTCAATAGATTCTTGAATTTCTTTTAGATTCGAACCGGAACCTCCATGAAATACTAAGTTTAATGGAAGATTTTGTATATTGTTACGTATGCTTACATACTCTTGTGAATTTTTTAAAATATCTGGTTTTAACTCAACGTTACCGGGCTGATAAACACCATGTATATTTCCGAAAGAAGCTGCTATGCTAAAATTATTACTAATTTTACTTAATTTTTCGTATGCATAATTGACATCACTTGGTTGTGTATATAATAATTTTTTGTCTATTTTGCTGTTATCAATTCCATCTTCTTCACCGCCTGTGCATCCTAATTCGATTTCTAACATCATATTTATTTCTTTCATTTTTTTAAAATATTTACTACATATAGATATGTTTTCTTGAAGAGATTCTTTAGACAAATCAATCATATGTGAAGTAAATAGAGGTTTTCCGTGATTTTTATAATAATTATGACCTGCATACAATAATCCATCAATCCAAGATAATAGTTCTTTTGGGCAATGGTCAGTATGTAAAATTACTGGAATATTGTAATATTTAGCGATCAAATGTGTATGATTAGCTCCTGATATAGCCCCTTGAATAGCTGATTCTTGTATATCTTGAAATCTTTTTTGATAACCAGAAATAAAAGAAGCTCCACTATGAGAAAATTGTATAATAATTGGTGACCGTACCCTTGCAGCCGTTTCTAATACAGCATTGATGGAGTCAGTACCTATACAATTAACTGCTGGTATTGCAAATTTATTTTTTTTTGCCAGTGTGAATATCATTTGCGCTTCACTACCTGTTACAACGCCGGGTTGAACAAAATTTAAAATATTCATTTTTTTCCTATGATATCGTATATGCAATGTTAAGATTTTATTATAACGTATTTTCAAAATGATCTTCTAACATTTGTATTGCAGGTAATTTCTTACCTTCTATAAATTCTAAAAAAGCTCCTCCACCCGTAGAAATATAAGAAATATTTTTTTTAATATGAAACATATCAATTACAGATAATGTGTCTCCGCCTCCAGCAATAGAAAAGGCATTACTAGAAGCAATCGTTTTAGCAATCATTTCGGTTCCAATACTAAAATTTTTAAATTCAAATACTCCTACAGGACCATTCCAAAGAATAGTTTTAGCTTTTCGTAGAATATTAATAGAATTTTTAATAGTTTTATCGCCAAAATCCATAATTTCGTCATCTTCTTTAATACAAGAAATTAATTTTACGACTGCTGTTTCTGTATTGCAAAAATTTTTTCCTACTCGAGAATCAATAGGTAAAACAATATTATATTTTTCATATATTTTTTTTGCTGCTAATATAAATTTTTTTTCATGTAGTGATTTTCCAATTTTATTATTAATAGCTAAAAAGGTATTCGCGATTCCACCTCCAACTATAACAGTATCTGAAATTTTAGAAAGTTTGTTTAATACATTAAATTTTGTTGATACTTTAGAACCGCCAATAACAGTTACCATAGGTCTCTGAGGATTTTTTATAGCCTGTTTTAAATAAGTAATTTCTGAAATTAAAAGCGGTCCTGCACACGATATTTTTGATAATTTTCCTACACCATAAGTAGATGCTTGCATACGATGAGCACTACCAAAAGCATCCATCACAAAGATATCACATAGATTAGAATATTTTTTAGATAATTCATAATCATTATTTAATTCACCTTTGTTAAATCGAACATTTTCTAATAAAAATACTTCTCCAGCTTTAATATCAACACCATTTAAATAATTGTTAGAAAAAAAAATGTTTGTATTTATGAATATTTTTTTTAAATAGTTAAATATAGGTAATAAAGAATATTTTTTTGTATATATTCCTTCTTCTGGTCTTCCTAAATGTGACATAATCATAACTTTTGCATTATTTTTAATAGCAATTTGAATAGTAGGTAAAGCTGCTAAAATTCTAGCATCTGACATAATTTTTCCATTTTTTATAGGCACATTTAGATCAGTTCTTATTAATACTTTTTTTTCACTTAAATTCACATCAGTCATTTTTTTTATTTTCATAAAATTACCATTGTATATAATATAGATATTAATTGTTTTCATTTTAAATGTTTATGTATCTTGATGATGTCATCAAAAGCATATTTTTTATATTGTATCTCAAATAATTATTTTTTAATGATTTAACCATACTCTAAATCCGTCTAAAAACATTTGTGTTGATACCATAATCAGAATTAACCCCATCAAACGTTCTAAAACATTAGTACTCTTAGCTCCAAATAGTCGTAAAAAAAAACTTGATAATAATAATATTGTTATTGTAAAGCACCAAGCCATAAATAGTGATATGACTAAATAAGATATATGATGTAGATATTGATGAGAGAGTAACATTAAAGTTGCTAACAAAGAGGGCCCGGCAACTAAAGGAATTGCTAGTGGTACTAAAAATGGTTCTTCATTAATAGAATCTTCATAGCTATCAATATCTTGAGAAGGAAATATCATCTGAAGAGCAATAAAAAATAAAATTATACCTCCCGATATTGATACTGTTTCGGTTTGTAAATCAAGTAGATTTAGTATTTTTTCTCCCATAAATAAGAATAATAACATTATGATTAGTGCAATAATCATTTCACGTATTACTATAATTTTTTGTCTTTTGGGTTCTAATTTTTTTAATATTGACATAAAAATAGGCAGATTACCTAAAGGGTCCATAATTAAAGTTAATAATATAGTAGTAGAAATTATTTCAGCCATTGTAATGTATTATATCCTTTTATGCTGATTATTTTTTATTAAATTTTTCTATTGTTAATGCTTAAATTTTTTTAATTATTTTTTCGATATTAAAATAGTTAAAAATTATAAATAATAATATTACGATATGTAATTATGAATAATTTTTTATTGTAATATATTATAGAAAAAATCAATTATTTAAAAAATAGACTACTATTTTATAGTATATTGAACGCTAAAATATAAATTTTATATGCATTTTTTAATAAAAATTATTTTTATGTATTTTAGTATTTTTTGTTTTTAGAGTATATATAAAAATATATTATTAACTATTTTAAATATATTTTTTATAAGAAAGTATATTTAATTTTTCTTGGAGGTCGGTAGTTTATTTAAATAAATTATTTAAAGTGATAAATAATTTTTTGAATAATTCCGTATTTTTAAAAATGAAAAAATCTGTTGGATTTATTGGTTGGCGTGGTATGGTTGGATCGGTGTTAATGAAACGCATGCAAGAAGAAAAGGATTTTATAAATATTCATCCTTATTTCTTTTCTACTTCTCAGATTGGTCAAACCGGCCCCACAATAAATGATATTACATATAAAAATTTACACAATGCCTATGATATTGATTGTTTAAAAGAAATGGATATTATTATAACTTGTCAAGGGGGAGATTATACTAAAAATATTTATTTTCAGTTACGTCATTCTGGATGGAAAGGATATTGGATAGATGCTTCTTCTAATTTAAGAACTGATAATGATACAGTAATTGCGCTTGATCCTGTTAATTATACAATAATACAAAATGCTATCAATGATGGAATAAAAACATTTGTTGGTGGTAATTGTACGGTAAGTTTGATGTTAATGTCCTTAGGTGGTTTATTTCAAAGTAAATTAATTGAATGGATTTCCGTTTCAACTTATCAATCAGCTTCTGGCGCGGGAGCTTTATATATAAAAGAATTATTACAACAGATGGGTATGTTACATCATATTGTTTCAGATGAATTATATAATAATTCATCTTCTATTTTAGATATTTTACAGAAAGTCACAAATGCTTATGATCATATAGATTTTCCATTAGATAATTTTTCTATACCTTTAGCGGGAAGTTTAATACCGTGGATTGATAAGAAAATGAATAATGGTCAAAGTCGTGAAGAATGGAAGGGGCAATTCGAAACTAATAAGATTATACAATCTTCTTCTCCTATTATAATAGATGGTATATGTGTACGAATTAGTTCTTTTCGTTGTCATAGTCAATCTTTTACTATTAAATTAAAACAAGATATATCTTTATGTGATATTGAAAGTATTATTAGAAGACATAACAATTGGGTAAAAATTATTCCAAATGATAAAAAAGATACATTACTTCAATTAACTCCCGCAGCTGTAACAGGTACTTTAAGCATACCGATAGGACGTATAAGAAAATTAAATATAGGTAATAAATATTTATCTGCTTTTACTGTGGGTGATCAGTTATTATGGGGTGCAGCAGAACCTCTCAGAAGAATGTTAAATTTATTAATTCATTAAGGAATTTAATACATTTTTTAAAAAAGATATTCAATATACACTATATTTAGCATATTTACTTGTTTTTAGTATATATGTTATAATTAGTGTATATTATTTTTTTATTTTATCGTTTTTTTAATAAATATTTATATGGTTTGATTTCAATATCAACATATAATAATTCATGTTTCATGAAATAACAGAATTTTGGAATATCTCTAATAGTTGCAGGATCATCAGACAAAAGAAATATTGTTTCGTTTAATTTCATATTTCGTATATTTTTTCTAACTATCATAATGGGCTCGGGACATCGTAATCCTATTAAATTCAATGTTTTATTTATTTTTTCCATGATTTTAAATTAATATGATCTTTGATGTAAATAGTATTCTATTGTATAATATTTTTTATCTATATTTGTATTTATTTTATACTATGATATAGAGTATTTAATATTTTATATTGAGCAATATAATTTTTTAAGACGGATATATTTATCGACATAATATGGTAATAATCCATAACAACTTCTTCCTTCATAATAATTTTTTCGAATTTGACTTGATGAAATATGAATAAATGGTATTTGAGAAAAAAAAATTAATCCATAAGGTTTTTCATGTAATAAATGTATATTTTTAGTAATATGAAGATCAATCCATTTTTGAAAAAAAAAGTTATTTTTTTTTATGCATTGACGGGGTAATATTAGTAAATGAGTAAAATATAATATTTTTTTCCATTCTTTCCAATGATATAAATATTGTAAGTTATCTTCACCTATTATGAAACATAATGACGTATAATATCCAATTTTTTTTCTGATTTTTTTTAAAGTGTCTATAGTATAAAAAATTTTCTGATAGTTTGTTTCTAAATAGCTAATTGTAAATAAATTATTATGATTAATAGCTAATTTAATCATATTAATTTTATCCTGAAGAGATGTTTTTGTTATGTTTCTATGAGGAGGATGATGATTAGGTAATAATATTATTTTTTTAATATTTATTTCTTTAGCTATATTTTGAACAGAATAAATATGGCCATTATGAATGGGATTAAAATTGCCACCAAGTATTGCATAAATTTTTTTCATTGTGGTTTATATAAATTATTATGCACTTAAGATTAATGTTAATGTTTTTAAATTTATCCATATATCATTATTATATTGTTTTTTGATTTTTAGTTCTGTTTGAACTAATATTTTAATAGCTTGAATACATTGATTGATATGAATATATTTATAGGCGTGAATAAAATATTTTTGTCTCATATCTATGATACAATTTTTTTTAAAAAAAATATTAATATTTATTTTTTTTTCACGTTTCATATATATTAATTTTAACAAATCTCTTTGTAGGGCTCTTATTAAAATAAGGGAATTATATTGTTGTTTAGAAAAACGGTTTAAAATACTCATAGCATCTTTACTATTTCGGTTCAATATTTTATTTATCCAATCTAATGGAGAAAGAATTCTAAAATCATTAATAATTTTTTTAATTTTTTCTACTGTAATATGTTTATTAGGATATGTTAGTAAAATCATTTCTAATAATTTAGAACAAAATAAAGTATTTCCCTCATAATTTTTATAAATTAAAAAGATAGCATGGTTATCTATATTTATATTTTTTTCTTTTATTTCGTTTTTTATCCAATTAATAAATTGATTAGTATTAGGTGAAAAACAAGAAATGATAACTCCATTTATTATGCATTTATTAAAAAATTTTTTTTCTAAAAAAATGGAAGATGATTGATTTAATTTTAATATTATTAGTATATCTTCATAAAAGAACAAAGAAACTTTATTGAGGTTTTTTATTAGAAATATAGAATGATTTTTAATGAGATAATTAATTACTAAAATTCTTTTGTGATTAAATAAGTTTTTTTTTTGACAAAAATGAATAATCTTTATCCAATCTGTATTATTTTCAATGTTAATAAAATTTTTTTGTATAAATCCTTGTTGATATGCAAATTTAAATATAATATCTTGATTTCTTTTTAAAAAAACAATATCTTCTCCTAGCAATATATAATATGAATGTAGTTTTTCCTGCAATCTTTTATTGAGGTTTTCGGGATATATATTATTCATTTAAATATGGATACCCAATATATAGGTTATGTATTATAATTTTTTTAAATATATAACATATATTATGTATTAGAAACGATAAAATTAATTATTTTATGTGGAATGTATACAAGATTATTAAAATCAATCATGTTAATATTTTTTTTGATAACGGTTTGTTTTTTTACTTCTAAGAAAATTTCTTCTTGAGTAGCATTTTTAGAAACTTTGATAGTACATTTCTTCTTTCCATTCACTTGAATGACTACTATACTATAATTATCATTTAATATTTCTTTTTTTGCAATGGGCCATGTTGTATAATCAATGTTATTATTTTTTTTTATATGTATATATCTCCAGAGCATAAAACATATATGAGGTGTAAAAGGATAAAGCATTTTTATAATGGCAATTAAAGATTTACGCATAATATATTGGTCTTTGATATCATCAAACGGACTCCGTACAAGAGCATTAAAAAATTTCATTATTGCTGCAATAGCTGTATTAAATGTTTTTTTTCTTTTCATATCAGCGGATACAATATCAATTGTTTTGTGTAAAAAACAATATAATATTTTTTGTTTATCATTCAATTCTTCAAAATCTATTTCTGCATCTGTATGTTTTTTTTGAAGATAAAAATATGTTAATTTCCATATTTTTTTTAAAAAACGATACATGCCTTGCACTCCAGATTCCCTCCATTCTAATGAAGATTCTACGGGCGCTCCAAACATTATAAACAGACGAATAGTATCGGCACCATATTTATTGATAATTAATTCTGGTTCAATGCCATTATATTTAGATTTAGACATCTTTATCATGCCTGCATAAATAACTGATTTTCCTGTGTTTGTATACGCTTTAATTATTTCGCCTTTTTTATTACGTTCTTTTAATACAGATAAAGGAGAAACCCAACAACGTTGAGAGTTTTTGCCAATATAATAAAAAGCTTCTGCAAGAACCATGCCTTGACAAATTAAATTTTTTACTGGTTCATCAAAATCCACTAATTTAAAATCACGTAGCAGTTTATGATAAAATCTAAAATACATTAGATGCATTATTGCATGCTCTATTCCTCCTATATATTGGTCTACCGGTAACCAGTATTTAGATGAAACAGGGTTAATCATGCCTTGATTATAGTTAGGACAAGTATATCTTGCATAATACCAAGACGATTCCATAAATGTATCAAAAGTATCTTTTTCTCTAGTGGCTTTTTCATTATTGATATATACTTTGGACCAATCAGTCGATTGATTTTGTAATTTTTTTAAATCATGAATAGAATTTATATCATCAGGTAACAGTACAGGTAGTTGATTGTCTGGAATAGCTACAATTTTTCCGTTTTTTAATGTAGCCATAGGAATAGGGGCGCCCCAATAACGTTGTCTTGATACACACCAATCTTGTAGTTTATAATTAATTTTTTCTTTAATAATTTTCTTTTGTAGTAATTTCTTATAAACTTCTTTGATACCATTATGGTAATCTAAACCATTAAATTCTTCGGAATTAAATAAAATACCTTTATTAGTCGTAAATAATGAATTAAAACTATTTTTTTCATGAGTGATGTTTTGAATGACAAATTTTATCTTTAAATTATTTTCAATAGCAAAATGCCAAGCGTATTCGTTGTGCCCGGGTATTCCTAATACTGCATCAGTGCCATATTCTTTTTGAATAACGTGAGAAATCCATATTGGTATTTTTTTTTTTGTAATTGGATGTACGGCGAAAAAATTAGTATTAATACCAATATATTTTATTTCTTCAAGATTTTTTAGGGATAATATTTTGTTATTACTTTTATTTTTTGATATATTTGTTGTAAAATCTTCATAAGATAATTTTTTTGCTATTTTATGTTTAGATGATATTAAAATATATGTAGCTCCCATTAAAGCATCTAATCTATCAGTGAAAACTGTTAATTTTTCTTTTTTCTGATATATATCAATCGTAATGTCAAATCCTTTTATTCTACCGATCCAATTTCTTTGCATTGTTTTTACTTTTTCAGGCCAATCTTTAAGCTGGTTTAAATCATTGTATAAAGATTCTGCATATTTTCTAATTTTTATAAACCATTGTGGTATTTTTTTGTAAATGACTTCTCCCTGACATCTCCAGCAATATCCATTAATTACTTGTTCGTTAGCTAATACCGTTTTGTCATAAGCACACCAATTGACTATGCTATTTTTTTTGTAAACTAATTTTTTTTCATATAATTTATTAAAAAACCATTGCTCCCATTTGTAATATTCTGGTTTACACGTAGTAATTTCTCTATTCCAATCATAACTGAAACCTAGAGATTGAAGTTGTTTTCTCATATATTTAATATTTTGATTTGTCCAATCAGATGGAATAGTATTATTTTTTATCGCGGCTTCTTCAGCGGGCAAGCCAAACGCATCCCACCCAATAGGGTGTAGAACATTTTTACCTAACATTCTTTCATATCGTGCAATTACATCGCTGATGGTATAATTTCTAACATGACCCATATGTAATTTTCCAGAAGGATACGGTAGCATGGGTAGGCAATAGTATTTTTCTTTTGTATGATCTTCATTAACTTGAAATGTGTTATTGTTTTTCCAATATTCTTGTACATAATGTTCTATATTTTTGGGTAAATATTCTTTTTGCATTTTTTTCTCATATCAATATATTGATGATAGTAAATAATTTGAAATATTATCATTCTTACAATGTAGTGCTATTTTATAAATTTATACGTAAATTTTGATTTATTAAGATTCAATAGATGTTATTATTAATATTTAAATATTATACACATAATAATGCAATTTTTTTAAAATGAAAAATAATGTGAGTATGATACTTATTTTAAAATTATATAAAATATGTTATTTTTTAAGCATTATATCGTCACTATTTTCTGGAATAGTAACGTTTAATTGAATAACTTTTCGACTATCTACTACAGATATTTTAAAAATATACCCATTGATATTAATAGTATCGCCATGACTGGGTAAATGACCAAATTCTTTCATGACTAATCCACCGATAGTATCTACTTCTTGATTTTGAAAGTTTGTCTTAAAAGTATCATTAAATTCTTTTATTTCTGTTAATGCATTTATTGAAAATGTATATTTATGTAATTTACGAATATTACAATTTTCTTTATTATCATATTCGTCTTCAATTTCTCCTACAATAAGCTCGAGTATATCTTCTATGGTAACCAATCCAGAAATAACTCCAAATTCATCTATTACTACTGCCATATGATTTTTTTTAGAACGAAATTCTTTTAACATTATATCAACATACTTACTTTCTGGAACAACTACTACAGGTCTTAATATTTTTTGAATACAAAAAATACCTTTTGAATTCCTCATAAAAGGCAATAAATCTTTAGCAATTAAAAAACCTTCTACATAATTTTTGTCACTACTCATCACCGGAAATCTTGAATGAGCAGATTTAATAATGATATCTAAACACTTGTTTAAATGAAAATTTAATTTCAATGTTATCATTTGTGTTCGTGGAATCATAATATCTTTAATTTTTGTTTTAGCAATATGCATAACTCCTTCTAACATGTCACATGTGTCTTGATCAATTAATGAATTCTGTTCTGCATCACGAATGAGAACTAATAGTTCTTCACGGGTTTTAGGTTCATCATGAAACATATGATTTAATAAAATAGAAAAAAAACCTTTTCTATTAATTTTATCGCGTTTTTTTGAAGAATGATCACTCATATTTTTATGATTTATTTTTTTTAAATACGTTACACCATTCTATGGTAGAATAATATTATTGGAAATAGTTATTATAAGATATTAATTATTGTTTAATACATAGGGCAGTGGATAATTAAAATATAACATAATTTTATTTTCTATACTTTCCATTTGTAATTTTTCATTTTTTTCTTTATGATCATATCCTAATAAATGTAATGTTCCATGTATAATCATATGTGCCCAACGAGAATATATATTTTTTTTATATTTTATTGCTTCTTGTTCTATAACATTTTTGCATAGAATTAAATCGCCTAGTAATATATGGTTTTTTTTTATTACCTGATTATATTGAAAGGATAAAATATTTGTGGGAAAATTACACTGTCTATACGTAAAGTTTAAATTCGACATTTCTTTTTCATCTACAATACGTATTGTTATAATATAAGTATTTTTTTTTTATATAAAACTTTCTTTATCCATTTTTGAAAATATAACTTATTTGGTATAGATTGAGTTTTTTGACAGTTTTTTTGAATATGTACAATAATATTTTTCATAATTTTTTTAAATGATTTCGCCTTTTAATAAGTGTGTATGAGTCTGTTTAATTTTTAATGGAACAAATTTTCCAATCATCTTAGGAGATCCTTTAAAAGTAACAATCCTATTGTTTTCTGTTCTTCCAGATAGTTCCATTATGTTTTTTTTAGATATTCCTTCTACGAGTACGTTTTGTATACTCCCTAACATTTTTTTACTCCAAATCATAGTTTTTTGGTTAATATTATCTTGTAAAATATATAAACGTTTTTTTTTCTCTTCTATGGGAGTATTATCAATCATTTCAGATGCCGGCGTTCCTGGTCGATGAGAATATATAAAACTAAAACTCATATCAAAATTAATTTTATTAATGAAATCTAGAGTTTTTTGAAAATCTTTTTCAGATTCTCCAGGAAATCCAACAATAAAATCGGAACTAATTTGAATATTAGGTCGAACATGTATTAGTTTTTCAATAATTTTTTGATACTGATCTGTAGTATATGATCGCTTCATGAGTTGAAGGATTTTATCAGAACCACTTTGTACTGGTAGATGAAGAAAACTAACTAATTTAGGTGTATCTCTATAGACGTTAATAATATCATCGGTAAATTCAAGAGGATTACTTGTAGTAAATCGAATTCTATCAATACCGTCAATCTCAGCAACTAATCTTAATAATTCTGAAAAATAACAAATTTTTCCATCAAATGTTAATCCTTGATATGCATTAACATTTTGTCCTAATAAATTAATTTCACGAACTCCTTTATCTGCTAATTCTGATATTTCAAATAAGATATCGTCACATGGTCGACTAACTTCTCTTCCCCTCGTATATGGAACAACACAAAATGAACAATACTTATTACAACCTTCCATAATAGATATAAAGGCTGTATATCCTATTTTTTCATAATGCGATGTATTTTTAAACTTTTCTAATAGAGGAAAGCTAATATCCATAATTGAAAGATTATTTTTTTCAACTTGACCAAGCATTTTAGGTAATCGATGTAATGTTTGAGGACCAAATATTATATCTACATAATTAGCTCTTTTAAATATTTCTTCACCCTCCTGAGAGGCTACGCAGCCTCCTACTGCTATAATAATAGAAGTATTTTTATTTTTTAATTTTTTCCATCTACCTAATTGATGAAATACTTTTTCTTGTGCTTTTTCTCTAATAGAGCAAGTATTTAATATTAAAACGTCAGCTTTTTCTGGAATGTTAGTAGTTTTATAACCATTTTTTTTTTCTAATAGATTGGTTATCATGATTGAATCATATTCATTCATTTGACAACCCCAAGTTTTAATATATATTTTTTTCATAATTCATTTATAATATTAGTTAGAGGATTAAGAGATTATATAATATATATTATCAGAAATATTTTTAAAATATTGTCATAATCAAACTTTATCAATATCTTAGATAGATATTTTAGCTTTAATATGTGGGTATGCATTATACCCTTCTATTTTAAAATCTTTAATATTATAGTCAAATAATGATTTAGCTTTTCTAATGATAGTCAGTGTAGGTAGCGCTCTGGGTATTCTTTGTATTTGTTTTTTAGCTAATTCAATATGATTTTTATATAAATGCACATCACCTCCTGTCCATAAAAAATGTCCAATTTTTAAATTACATTGCTGAGCAATCATATGTATTAATATTGCATAACTAGCGATATTAAATGGCAATCCGAGAAATACGTCACAAGATCTTTGATATAGTTGACAACTTAATGTTTTTTTATGGACATAAAATTGAAATAATACATGGCAAGGTGGTAAAGCCATTTTATGTATTTCTCCGGGATTCCAACTGGAGACTAAAATTCTACGAGAATTAGGTTCATTATTTAATTGGTGTAATATGTTATTTATTTGATCAATGTTTTTTCCTTTTGCGGTGCACCAGCGTCTCCATTGTTTGCCGTATATTGGACCTAAATCACCATTTTTATCTGCCCAATCATTCCAAATCGATATCTTGTTATCTTGTAAATATTTTATGTTGGTATCACCTTTTAAAAACCATAATAATTCATGAATAATTGATGGAATATGACATTTTTTAGTAGTAATGAGCGGAAAACCTTTCTTTAAATCAATTTTTATATTATATCCAAAAATTGATAAAGTGCCCGTTCCTGTGCGATCGCTTTTTGCATTTCCATGTTTAATGATTTTTTTCATTAACATCAAGTATTGTTTCATTCTATATAAGCCGTTTTTTTCTAGTATTATGAAATGATTTTATAATAATAATCAATCCAGTAATAACCATGGGTGCAGATAATATTTGCCCCATAGTAATAAGATTATAAAATAATCCAATTTGAGGATCAGGTTCTCTAAAAAATTCAATTATTATTCGAAATATACCATAAGAAATTAAAAATACACCACTCACACTACCTATTGGTCGATTTTTTTTTTTAAATAAATAAATAATTAAAAATAATATAACACCTTCAAAAAAAAATTCATATAATTGAGAAGGATGTCTTGGTAATGATCCGTACTTATGTAATAATGATTGCAATTGTGGATATATTTTTGTCAATTTAATATCTTCATATCTTGATTGAGGAAATATCATGGCAAATGGTATATTAAGTGCAATACGACCCCATAATTCACCATTGATAAAATTTCCTAATCTACCAGCACCTAATCCAAATGGTATTAATGGCACTATAAAATCAGATATTTCTAAAAATTTTTTTTGATATTTTAGAGAAAAATAAAAAATAACAGCAATAGCCCCTATTAAACCTCCATGAAATGACATACCGCCTTTCCAGATTTCAAATATATACAATATATGGTTCGTAAAATATAAAAAATGATAGAAAATAATGTATCCAATACGTCCTCCAATACATGCTCCTAAAAAAACATAATATAACAATATTTCTTCTTCTTTTTTACTGAATAGTTTATTATTAATATTATTTTTTTTTCTATACCATAGTGCAAAGATAAAACTAATAAGATACATGAATCCATACCAATGTGCTGATATGGGTCCAATAGAAAAAATAACAGGATTTAAATGAGGGAAATTTATATACATGTATTAAAGTTAAATCCTTGGTTTTGAGTACAGCATTTATTAATTAATTATATTCAATATTATTCTCTAGACTTAATATTTCTTGAATCGTTTGACGTCTTCTAATCATGCGAAACTTTTTGTTTTCTAATAATATTTCAGGAATTAAGGGTCTAGTATTATAATTCGATGACATTGAAGAGCCATACGCTCCTGTGTCATGAAAGATTAAATAATCACCTACATATATAATAGGTAACTTTCTCGTTTTTACCGACCCCCCTTCTTCTTGCGTAAAAATATCACCAGATTCACATAATGGTCCGCCTACAATAGTATCGATAGTATTTTTTTCATCTATTTTTCTATTATTTGAAGCTATGACTGAAATATGATGATAACTACCATACATAGCAGGTCGCATTAAATCATTGAATCCAGCATCAACCAAGACAAAATTTTTATTACCCATTTTTTTTACTACTCTTACTTGTGTTATGAGCATGCCCGATTCAGCAACTAAAAACCTTCCAGGTTCAATCTCTAATTCAATTTTTGTATTTAAACAATCAGAGATTTTTTTTTTAGCAAGATTCCATATCTCAAAGTATTTATTGATATCAATGGGTTTTTCGTTAAATGTATAAGGTATTGGTAAGCCTCCACCAGCAGAAATATATGATATTTTTTGATTTATTTTTAATGCATTGTTTATCATAGATTGGCATACTTTTTCAAGATGCTCATAATTTACACCAGAACCAATATGAATATGTAACCCTATTAATTTTAATTGGTATTTATGAATAATAGGTAATGCTAAATAAGGATTCCAAATTCCATGTTTGCTATTCTCCCCACCAGTATTCGTTTTTTTACTGTGTCCATAACCAAATCCAGGATTAATTCTTAACCAAATATGATGACCTGGAGATTTTTGTCCTAGTTGTTCTAACATATCTAAAGAGCCGGCATTTACAGGTATTTTAAAATTGACTATTTTAGATAAAGTTTCGTGATCAAATAGATCTGCTGTAAAAACGATTTCATTATTTTGAGGATTAAATCCTGCACATAAAGCCCGCTCGATTTCTCCTAAAGATACTGCATCTATTTTGACATTATTATTTCTCATTAAACGTAATATGTGAGTATTAGAGCAAGATTTTTGTGCAAATCTAATAATATCAAATTTTTTTAATAAATTAATTTTTTTATAAATTATATGAGCATCATATATCCAGAATGGAGATGGGTATTTATGTATTAATAATTTTATATTTTTTATATTGAGATTATTTTTAGTATTTGTCAGTAACTGAGGCATAATTATATCTCTTTTTTATTCAATTGAACGGAGAGTAGGGAATAAAATAACATCACGAATACTAGTTTGGTTAGTAAAAATCATAATTAATCGATCAATACCTATACCCATGCCTGAAGTAGGAGGAAGGCCATATTTTAGTGCTTCTATATAATCTTTATCATAAAATAAACATTTATTTTTTTCATTTTTTAGTGTTGTAATTTGTTTTAAAAATCTATTTTTTTGATCTTCAACATCATTTAATTCTGAAAATCCATTTGCTATTTCATACCCTGCGATAAATAATTCAAATCTATCAGTAACATTATGATTTAAGTCGTTTCGTCTTGCAAGTGGAGATACTTCAACTGGATAATGAGTAATAAAAGTAGGTTGAATAAGTTTTTTTTCAATATTTTTTTCAAAAATTTCATTTTGTATTTTACCAAGTGTCCATTCATCATAAGTAAGAATTCCCATTTTTTTTGCGATATTTTTTATTTTTTTTATATCTTTTAATTCATTCGCATGAATTTCTGGATAAAATTTTAGAATAGCATCCGTCATACTTAATTGGCAAAATGGCTTTTTAAAATCGAGTAAATATTTATGATATTTTACGGTATTTTTTTTAAAAAGAAACATAGCTATGTTTTGACATAATTCTTCTATGATTTTTATCATATCTTTATAATTGGAATAAGCCATATAAGCTTCCATCATAGTAAATTCCGGATTATGTCGAGCAGATATTCCTTCATTACGAAAATTTCTATTAAGCTCAAAAATACGCTCAAATCCACCTATAACTAGCTGTTTAAGATATAGTTCTGGTGCAACTCTTAAATACATATTCATATTAAGTTCATTATGATATGTAATAAATGGGCGCGCTACTGCTCCACCCGGCATGTTTTGTAACATCGGTGTTTCAACCTCTAAAAAATTTTTTTCTATCATAAAATTTCTAATTTTTATGATAATATCAGATCTTTTTTTGAAGAGATGAAATAATTTTTTATTACTTATTAAATCTAGATATCTTTGTCTATAACGCTTTTCTTGATTTGCTAAACCATGAAATTTATCTGGTAATGGTTTTAAAGATTTTGTTAGGATGTTTATCTCGCTGCAAAAAATAGATAATTCTCCTGTTTTTGTTTTAAATAAAGTACCTGTTGCGCTTAATATATCTCCTATATCCCATTTTTTATAATTTTTTTTATGATCTTTATGATCTTTATGGTCTTTTATATACAGCTGTATAGTACTGTGCATCTCTTGTAATGTAAAAAAAGTTGCTTGTCCCATAATACGTTTTTGTATCATACGACCAGCAATAGAAAAATTTATATTTAATTTTTTAAGTTCTACAATTGTTTTATTTTCATATTTTTTGCGTATGTCTTGTAATGACATATTTTTTTTAAATTGATTAGGAAAAGAAAATCCATTTTTTTTCATGTCAATTAACTTTTTTTTTCTGATTTCGTTTTGATTATTATCAGCATTAATGCTCTTATCTTGTGTCATTATTTTATAATCCCATTTTTAAGCTATTTTCAATAAAATCATCCAAATCGCCATCTAATACAGATTGGACATCATTTTTTTCAATACCAGTACGTAAATCTTTTACTTTTGAATTGTCTAATATATAAGATCGTATTTGACTACCCCATGTAATATCAGATTTAGTTTTTTCTAATATTTTTTTTTCATCTTGTTTTTTTTGTTTTTGTATTTCATATAATTTAGCTTTCATTTGTTTCATTGCTTGTTCTTTATTTTTGTGCTGTGAACGATTGTTTTGACATTGCGTTACAACATTGGTAGGTAAATGTGTAATACGCACAGCCGATTCTGTTTTATTAACATGTTGACCTCCGGCACCAGAAGAACGATATACATCTATTCTTAGATCAGATATATCAATATCAATAAAGATAGGGCTATCAATATCTGGATATACAAAAACAGAACTAAATGAAGTATGACGTCTTTTTCCTGAATCAAAAGGACTTTTTCTAATTAAACGATGAACACCGGTTTCTGTTCGTAACCATCCAAAAGCATATTTTCCAAATATTTTAATTGTAGTGGATTTGATACCAACTATTTCTCCCGAAGATTCTGCGATAATTTCTGTTTTAAATTTTTTTTTCTCGATCCATTTTAAGTACATTCGAAGCAACATTTGAGCCCAATCTTGAGCCTCTGTTCCTCCTGATCCTGATTGTATATCCATATAGCAATTACAGTTATCATTTTTTCTAGAAAACATAGAATAAAATTCGATATTTTTTATTTTGTTTTCTATTTTTGTTAGTTCGAGAAGAATATCCTTTAAGATAGAACTATCTTTTTCTTCTATAGACAAGCGGAAAAAAAAAATTGTTTCATTTATTTTTTTTTCTACTTTTTTAATATTATTTACGATAAAATACAATTTTGATTTTTCTTTATTTAATTTTTGTATAGATTTTTGTATTTTCCAAATATTAGGTGATAGTAATTCATAATTAATTTCTTTCAGACGTATTCTTTTTTTATTATATTCAAAGATACCTCTTTAAATATTTTACACGTTGAATAAATTGATTTATTTGATTAGTGATATTTTTTTTTTCTTGCATAATTGAATCATTCTCTTTTATATATAGATAATTTTATTTTGATTGAATTATATATTTAATAATATAAGTTTATTTATTTTTATTATAAAAAATGACAAAACTATTTTTTTTTGGGGGAGTATATGTCATTATCAAGTTTTTCATCGAATACTGTTTATCCTTCATATCAGTTACCAGCAACTTTAATGCTACTAGAGGATTGGTCTTTAGTTCTAGTTGAAGGTAAAGATAGTAAAAAATATTTACAAGATCAGTTAACAGTCGATGTGTATTCATTAAAACAAACACATTATGTTTTATCTGCTCATTGCAATTTTAACGGAAAGGTATGGAGTGTAATGTATTTATTTCATTATAATAATTATTATGCTTATATTGAACGTTCAAGTGTTGTAGAAAATCAAATAAAACAATTAAGGAAATATTCAATATTTTCTCGAGTCATAATTAAAAAAAATAATGATGTGTGTTTGTTAGGATTAGCTGGATATGATGCCAGACTTATATTATTAACTATATTTGAAAAAATACCAGATCAAACCACTCCAATTATACAGAATAAAAAAGCAATAATTCTTTGGTTTCAAAATCCATCTGAGCGATTTTTATTAATCTTATCGATACAAAATGTCTGTTGGTTAAAAGAGAGAATGGGTAAAAAAATTTTTTTAAATGATAGCAAACAATGGTTATCTTTGGATATAGAATCACAAATACCGATTATAGATGATGCTTCATCTGCAAAATTTATACCACAATCTATTAATTTAGAATTTCTTCAAGCTATTAATTTTCAGAAAGGATGTTATTATGGGCAAGAAATAATAGCTCGAATACATTTTAGGAATCTCAATAAACGTTTTTTATGTATTTTAAAAGGTAAAAAACATATTATTCCTTCAATTGGTTCTTTAATTGAAATGAAAATTGAAAAAACATGGTATAAAATTGGTGTTCTTTTGTCTTTTGTACACCTTAAAAAATCTACAATATGGATACAGGTAGTTTTAGATAAACCAGTACATAATAATAATATATTTAGAATTAATCAATTTGAAAAAATTTTTTTTAAAAAATATTAAACATTTTAATACATTTTATATTTTATGTAATATATTTTGATATAAAGTTTTTTCGCATTGTATTATAGTTTTTATATTTTTTATCCTGTAACCATTTATAGCATATGTTGAAAATATCATGGCCCACGGTATTCTTTTTATTATTTCCGCCCCTAGTGGTACAGGAAAGTCTAGTTTAATTCAAGAATTATTAAAATCTAAATCTTTACATAATATACAAGTTTCAATATCTCATACTACTCGTAGTATACGCCCAGGAGAATATAATGGAAAACATTATTATTTTATATCACATAGAAAATTTCAAAAAATGATTAAAAATGAACATTTTTTAGAGTATGCAAAAGTGTTTAATCATTATTATGGTACATCTCGATATTTAATAGAAAAAATGATGATGTCAGGAATTGATGTATTTTTGGATATTGATTGGCAGGGTGCCGAGCAAATTCGTTACAAAATACCAGAATCAAAGAGTATTTTTGTTTTACCTCCATCTAGAGATGAATTGTATAAAAGATTAAGATCAAGAGGGCAAGATAGTGATGTAGTTATTCATAGAAGAATGGAAAAATCTATTGAAGAAATGCGTCATTATATCGAATATGATTATTTAATTATTAATGACGATTTTAAAAAAGCGATTGATGATTTAAAAAAAATTATTTCTGCGGAACATTTTAGACTATCTTATCAAAAAAATAAATATCATGCTTTAATTTCAAATTTATTAAAAATATAACATGATAAATGGACAAAATTTTTTAAAGTGTAAACGAAACTATATTATAGGAATAAGAAGTTCATGAATATTTTTATATAATTCTATTTTTAGATAGAATTATATAATATATAATGTTCTCTAAACAATTTTATATTGTATTATTTTTTTTTCTATAAGAATTTTTTCTTATGCTTTCAGTTAAATATCTTTTACGTAAACGTATTGAATGAGGAGTAATTTCTACTAATTCATCATCATTAATAAAACTTAAAGATTCTTCTAATGTTAAATTGATGGCAGTAGTTAATGTGATAGCTTCATCTGTTCCAGAAGCTCTCATATTAGTTAGTTTTTTTCCAGTTAAACAGTTTACTGTTAAATCGTTAGCACGATTATGTATGCCAATGATTTGACCCTCATAGACTTGAGTGCCATGCCCTATAAATAATTTACCTCGTTCTTGTAAATTAAATAATGCAAAACCAACTGTCATACCTGTTCCATTAGAAATTAATACTCCATTCTTTCTTTGTCCGATATCATTCTTTTGTAATGTGTTATAATGACTAAAAGAGGAGTAGCATAGCCCCGTGCCCGATGTTATACTCATAAATTCTGCGCGAAATCCAATTAAAGCGCGACTTGACAGTATGTATTCAAGACGCACTCTATTTTGGATATCGATTGTCATATTTTTTAAATCACCTCGTCTTTCGCCAATAAATTGCATTACATTGCCTTGGTGTCGATCTTCAATATCTAAAATAACATTTTCAAAAGGTTCTTCTATGATATTATTAGATTCTCTAAAAATTATTTTTGGACGAGATACTTCTAATTCAAAACCTTCACGGCGCATATTTTCAATTAATATTGCTAAATGCAATTCTCCACGCCCAGAAACGGAAAAAATATTTGCATTTTTTGTTTCCTTAATTTGTAAAGCAATATTATGTATAGTTTCTTTTTTTAATCTTTCCAAAATTTGACGAGATGTAATATATTTTCCTTCTTTTCCAGAAAAAGGAGAAGTATTTACAGAAAAAAACATGTTTACTGTTGGTTCATCAACAATAAGCGCGGGAAGAGGTTTTAAATTTTCAGGATGGCATATAGTATCTGAAATATTCAGTTTATTTAATCCAGTGATAGCAATAATATCCCCGGCATATCCTATTTTTGTTTCTATTCTTTTTAATCCAACATAACTTAATACATTATTAATTTTTCCATTGTTATGTTGTCCTAAACGATCAATTACAGTAACTGTATCATTAGGTTTAACATAACCTTGTTTAATACGGCCTATACCTATCACACCTAAATAATTATTATAATCTAGTTGTGAAATTTGCATTTGAAATTTTTCGTTAACATCTACTGGAGGATGCGGGGCATATTTTATAATAGCATGATATAATGGCTCCATATTGTCTTGTGTTTTTAGATAATCAGTTCCTGATGCACCAAGGATAGCAGAAGTATAAATAATAGGGAAATCTAGTTGTTTATCTGTAGCATTAAGATTGACGAATAAATCAAATATTTGATCTACTACCCAATCAGGACGAGAGTTTTTTCTATCAATTTTATTGATAACAACAATAGGATTTAAATTATATTTAAAAGCTATTTTAGTTACAAATCTTGTTTGAGGCATAGGACCATCTAATGCATCTACTACTAATAATACTGAATCTACCATCGACATTACGCGCTCTACTTCTCCACCAAAATCTGCATGTCCTGGAGTATCAACAATATTGATTTTATATTTTCCCCATTGGATGGAAGTATTTTTTGATAAAATAGTAATTCCTCTTTCTTTTTCTAGATCATTTGAATCCATAATACGCTCAGTTCTTTCTTCATGAGCTTGAAAAGTGCCAGATTGTTGTAACAATTGATCTAATAAAGTTGTTTTTCCGTGATCAACATGTGCTATTATGGCAATATTTCTTATATTTTTATGCATAGTATTTCCTTGCTTTATAGAGAAAATTGAGCAAATTTTTTAAAAGTATTATTACATTTACGATGTGAGTTAAAAAAATTTTTGAGATATCGTATCTATAAGAATAAAATATTAATTTATATAAACATTTTCAATATTTCTTTTAAATAGACTCTTATTAAAAGAAATCTTACATATGATAAACATGTTATAATTATTTGTTCCAATAATAAATATTAAATATTCTTGTATATATTATTACTGAAATTTTGATAATAAGGACTTTTTTATGTTTGTTCTAAATTATAATAAAACATATTTTTTAAATAGTTTTTCAAAAATAAACGATATAAATATTCAAGATGGAATTGAAATTGCATTTGTCGGATATTCTAATTCTGGAAAATCTAGTGCAATTAATGCTTTGACAAATAAAAAAAATTTAGCACGTTTTAGTAAAATGCCAGGAAGAACTCAGTTAATTAATTTTTTTCAAGTCAATTCAGAATTTAGGATTGTAGATTTACCTGGATATGGTTATGCTACTGCTCCTGAAATAGTAAAATTAAAATGGCAAAAAATATTATATCATTATTTAGAAAAAAGAGATTTTTTAAAAGGTATTATTCTTTTAATGGATATTAGATATCCTTTAAAAAAGTTAGATTATAAAATATTAGATTTGGTTAAAAAGAGAAAAATTTTTTTTTTAGTTCTTTTAACTAAATCTGATAAAATGACATTAAGTCAGCAAAATCATCAATTTAAAATAGTACAAAATGAATTAAATAATTTTATACATGATATCCCTGTAGTACTGTTTTCATCCATTCGTAAAACAGGTATCAATATATTAAAAAATACATTGAATTTATGGCATAATTCTTTTTTATAGAAATTTTAAAATATTTTATAAATAAAATTTATTTTTATTAAAATTACATAGCCTTAAAAAATAAAATAAATTTTTTTTATAAGAATTTTTTATTGTCATATCCTGAAGAGTAATATTTATATTTATATTAAGTTTTATTTTTGCTAGTTGATATGAAAGAAAAGCCATATCTTTATTTTTTTTTAATTCTATTGAAATATTTTTGGAATTACGTAGTGATAACGTAGATATTTTTTCTATATTATTATAAATATTTTTTAAATTATAAAAATTATGTAATAAGAATAATGCAGTTTTTTTTCCTATTTTTGGTACACCGGGAATATTATCCGAAGGATCTCCCATTAATGCTAGAAAATCAATAAATTCTTTTGGATTGATACCATATATATCTTTGATAATATTTGGTTTAATTAGAAGATTTTTATTTTTTTGAAAAATATAAATATTTTTTGTAACAAGTTGTAACATGTCTTTATCATTACTAATAATTAGCACATTTTCTCCTGTACTTTCTAATGTGTGTGCTAAACTTCCAATAATATCATCTGCCTCCACCCCCGGAATAGAAAAGGTTTTGACGCCAATTTTTTTCATTATTTCTAAAAGCGGTGGAATTTGTATTGCTAACGTATTTGGCATACGTGATCGATTTTTTTTATAGTCTTTAAAGAGATCATTTCTAAATGTTTTTTTTGATTCATCAAAAACAACAATCATTTTATTTATATTATGGTATTTTTTTAAAATATTATAGATCATTTGTAACATACCATATATTGCACCGTATGGTTCGCCTAAAGTATTTATGTAATCTGGAAATGCATAATAAGAACGATACAGATACAAGCTTCCGTCTATAATAATAATAGGATTTTTTTTAATATACTGCATATTTTAATGAAACACATGTTGGATATAGAAATATTATTTAGTTTAAAAGATATAATTTAAAAGAATATAAACAAGATTTTATTTTATATTTTTTGAATATTAAAAATGTTTATTTTGTACTTAAAAATTTCAATAAACTTATATATTTTGTGACAAAATCATCTTTAAAAGATTTTTCTAACAAATAATAATCTAGTATATATTTTCCTTGTATGATAACTGCTGGAACATGATCCAGTGGAATTTTATTGATGTATTTTTCTTGTTTTTGCACTAATGTATTAATAATGGAGCTATTCCATAATTTATTATATTGATTAACACTAATATTAGTTTCTTTTATAAATAACGCTCGAATACTATCTTCATTTTTAATTGTATGTGTTTCTTGAACAGCTTTAAAAAACGGAATCATTATTTTTTCTTCTAATCTAAGATATTTAGCCATTATCCAAGCTTTTGTTAATAAAGTGCTTAGTTTTCCACCGAAAAAATTCACATGATAAGAGTGAAATATTATATTTTTATCCTTGACCTGGTTGATAAAATGTCTTATATGATGCTTTTGTTCAAATTCATAACAGTATGGACAAAAAAATGAAAAGCAATCTATTATTTTAGGAACGTGTAATACTGGTTGGCTTAATATATAATATTCTTTACCATTAGTAAAATTATTAGCATAAGTATTCCACGATAAAATAATGCTGAATAATATCATTAATATTTTTTTCATCTTTCACCTGATTTTTAATTGTGTCATAATATAAATATTATTTTTTATTTTTTATATATTTTATGTATTTTTATCACTATTAAACATGAAAAATGAAATATATTTATATATATGTATTAAAATTTCATACTTAATAACATGCGAATTTAATTCTTGTTTTATTTAAAATAAAAAACATTTTTTTCAAAAATACCACTATAACATTCTATTAGAAATTTTTTTGTTTTTATGAAAATTACTATATATTTTAAAAATGCTAATTCTATAATATAATCTTTAGGAATTACATATTATTATGTATAAAATACAAATATATTTTTATTTAAAAATTTTTTGAAACTTTTGTATAAAAATTCTTTAAATAATTAACCATAAAAGAACATATTATTTTATTTCAAGTATTTTTTTAAACCAAAATTTAATGTTTATTAAAATAATTTTTTATAGGATTCTACGTAAAAATTTTATCATATCATAAAATATAAATATTTATTTGCTTATTAAAATAGATAAAACTAATATTTTATAAATGATAATCTATTGAAAAATATGAGTTATTAGTATTATGAAAAATAATAATCTATTTGATAATGCGTTGCCAATAAGTGCAAGTCAACTAAATGATTTTAAAAAAACTATTAGCACCTGCTCTAATATTCAGCTAGCATGGCTTTCAGGATATTTATGGCAAAAAGCTAATCAAGCGTCTAATATTATATCTAATGGTTCTAAAAAGATAGACACAGGAAATGCTATTACTATCGTTTCTGCTTCACAAACTGGTAATGCGAAGCTATTAGCAAAAAATCTTCATGAATTTTTTACTAAAAAAAAAATTAAAAGTAATTTATCAAGTGCTTATGATTATAATTTTAAAAAAATTATTCATGCAAAAATATTAATTTTAATTATTTCGACGCAAGGTGAGGGTGAACCTCCAGAAGAAGCGTGGTCTTTATATCAATTTATTATGTCAAAAAAAGCTCCAAAACTACCTAGTTTGCGTTATAGTATATTTGCATTAGGCGATACATCTTATAACTTGTTTTGTCAAGCAGGAAAAGATTTTGATAAAAGATTTAATGAATTAGGAGCAATTCGTTTATGCAAACGTATAGATGCTGATATAGATTATCAAAGTTATTATAACAAATGGTCAAAAGAATTATTTCATATTGTTAATAGTATGAAATTATCGCCTGTTAACACCGAAACAGTGTCAGATAATAAACTACATAGTAAAGAATCAATTTCTATTTGCACTAAAAATAATCCTCTATTAGCACCTATATTAACCAATCAAAAAATTACTGGCCGTTATTCCAATAAAGATGTACATCATATTGAGATTGATCTTAGTCATCTAAATGTTACATATCAACCAGGTGATGCTTTAGGTGTATGGTATAGAAATGATATAAATTTAGTAAAAGAAATATTACAATTGTTATCTATAAATTCTTTAAAAAAAATTATTATTAATAATAATTCTATGACTATTATGAATGCATTAGAGTATCATTTTGAGTTAACAATTAATACTCAATCTATTGTTAAAGCATATGCTGATTGCATTGGTAATAATTTTTTAAAAAACATTATATGTGATAATAAAAAATTAAAAGAATATGTTATTAATACTCCTTTGATAAATATGATTCGTGATTATCCAGCCAAAATATCATCAGAAGATTTAATTAGTTTTTTACGTCCTTTAACTCCACGATTATATTCTATTTCTTCATCCCAAGATGATGTAGAAAATGAAGTTCATATTACAGTTGGTGTAGTGAAAAATTTATTTGATGGACAATTACATTTTGGAGGTGCGTCTGGTTATTTATCACAGTTTTTAAAAGAAGATGATAAGATCAAAATCTTTATAGAAACTAATAATAACTTTCGTTTACCTTTAGATAAAAATGCTCCCATTATTATGATTGGTCCTGGTACAGGCATTGCTCCATTTCGAGCTTTTATGCAGCAAAGGGATATTGACAATGCAAAAGGAAAAAATTGGATTTTTTTTGGTAATCCTAGTTTTACTGAAGATTTTTTGTATCAAGTAGAATGGCAAAGATATATCAAGAAAGGTCTTTTAACAAAATTTAATGCTGCATGGTCACAAGATCAAAAAAATAAAATATATGTTCAAGATAAAATACGAGACAATGCTAAAGATATATGGGATTGGATACAAAACGGAGCATTTATATATGTTTGTGGAAATGCTGCCAAGATGGCTAAAGATGTTGAAAGAACATTAATTAATATTATTATTGAAAATGGTGGTATGAACATGGAACATGCTTGTGATTTTTTAAATAATTTACGTTGCAATCGACGTTATCAAAGAGATGTATATTAATGAAAAAAAAGGATAATGACAACATATCTTTAGATGCAATAATTACAGATGCAGAACGTATTAAGATTCAAAGTAATTATCTAAGAGGTACTATTAGTAAAGATTTAAAAAATGAGATGACTAATGGCTTTATTGGGGATAATTTTTCATTAATTCGATTTCATGGTATGTATCAACAAGATGATCGTGATTTGCGCTTGGAAAGAAATCAACAAAAATTAGAGCCTCGTCATGCAATGATGTTACGTTGCAGAATGCCTGGAGGGATCATTGAAGCAAAAAAATGGTTAAAAATTGATGATTTTGCTACTCATCATACGCTATATAAAACAATTAGACTCACTAATCGTCAGACTTTTCAATTACATGGGATTTTAAAAAAAGATTTAAAAAATGCACATAAAATGTTGCATGATATAGGTTTAGATTCTTTAGCTACTGCTAATGATGTCAATAGAAATGTACTTTGTACTTCCAATCCTATGGAATCTTTAATTCATAAAGAATCTTATGAATGGGCAAAAAAAATTTCGGAATATTTATTACCAAAAACTAAGGCATACGCAGAAATTTGGTTAGATCATAAAAAAATCACAGAAATAAAAACAGAAAAAGAACCTATTTTAGGTAAGAGTTATTTACCGAGAAAATTTAAAACTACTGTTGTTATTCCTCCATATAATGATGTAGATTTATATGCTAACGACATGAATTTTATATCTATTGTGAAAGACAATCACTTAATAGGTTTTAATGTTCTAGTAGGTGGAGGGTTATCTATTGATCATGGAAATCATATGACTTGGCCTTTTCCTGCTGTAGAGTTAGGTTATATTTCAACAAAAAATACTTTATCTGTTGCAAAAGCTATTGTTACAACACAGCGTGATTGGGGGAATCGCGTTAACAGAAAAAATGCAAAAACACGATATACGATACATAATTTTGGTTTAAATGTTTTTAAGAAAGAAGTAGAAAAAAGAGCGAATGTACTATTTCAATCAGTTCATTCATACCATTTTATTGATAGAGGGGATAGGTTTGGTTGGATAAAAGGAATTGATAATTATTGGAATTTAACGATTTTTATTCAAAATGGACGAATATGCGATAGTAAAAATCAATTATTAAAAACGGGATTATTAAAAATTGCTACTGTTCATAAAGGCAATTTTAGACTGACAGCTAATCAAAACATAATAATTTCTGAAATTCCACTTGGAGATAAAAATAAAATAGAAAAAATTGCTATAGAATATGGATTAATAAAACATGTTAGTAATGTCCGAAAAAATTCTATGGCGTGTGTTTCTTTTCCAACTTGTCCATTGGCTATGGCGGAAGCTGAGCGAATGATATCATGTTTTATAAAAAAAATAGAAGATTTACTACTAAAACACCGATTAGAAAAAAAATCTATTATTGTTCGGGTATCAGGATGCCCTAATGGTTGTGGACGATCGTTATTAGCAGAGATAGGATTAATTGGAAAATCGCTTGGAAAATATAATTTATATCTAGGTGGAAATAGAATTGGTAATCGTATTGCAAAGATTTATAAAGAAAATCTTAATGAAAAAGAGATATTAATTGATTTAGAGAATATTGTAAAAATGTGGTCCGAAAGTGAAATTCTAGAAGAAGATTTTGGAGATTTTGTTATTCGCAAGGGTATTGTTAAAGAAATTATTAATCCAATAAATGATTTTTGGAGTTGATAGAAAAATGTCTACATGTGATTTTCAGAATGTTCATTTATTACAAGATGAAGAAAAAAATATAATTTTACACAATACTAATTTAATGTTAAAAAATTTTTCTACAGAAAAACGTATTATTTGGGCATTAAAAAATTTACCTAACGTACAGATTATGTCATCTAGTTTTGGTATTCAATCTTCTGTTTTGTTACATCTTATGGTTCAGTATAAACCTGATATTCCTGTTATCTTGATTGATACTGGTTATTTATTTCCTCAAACATATCATTTTATTGATATGTTAACTAAGAAGTTTACGTTAAATTTAAAAGTTTTCAGATCATATATATCTCCAGCATGGCAAGAGGCAAGATATGGAAAATTATGGAAACAAGATGTTCGCGGGATAAATTTATATAATATGATTAATAAGGTTAGACCTATGAATGAAGCTTTTAATCAGCTATCAGTAGGAACATGGTTTTCAGGATTACGTCGTATCCAATCAAGTAGCCGATCTAAATTACAGTATATTTCTATTCAAAAAAATATTGTTAAAATTTTACCTATTTTAGATTGGTCTAATAAGAAGGTAGACGAATATTTAAAAAAAAATAATTTAGAATATCATCCCTTATGGAAAGAGGGTTATCGATCAATAGGTGATATTCATACAACAAAAAAATATAAAAAAGGCATGTTAGAAGAAGATACTCGTTTTTTTGGGTTAAAACGTGAATGTGGATTACACGAGAGTTAAATTATTAAAATATTTTATTTAGCGAAAACAAAATTTTTAGTAGTAAAATATATATAATATAAAATATTTTTTACAGTATTAATTGTAACACATTAATACTAAAAAATTTGTAGTACTTTGGTATCTTATAAAGATTAAAATTAATTTTTTTATATAAAAACATAAAGTATTTTTATATTATAATTTTTGGAATTTATAATATATATAAAAATATTTTCTTTTCTTAAATTAAGGTGAATGTGAACTATCTTCCTATTTTTATAGATTTAAAATATAAGAATGTGCTTGTTGTTGGCGCTGGATCTGTAGCATTTAATAAAATTGTATTATTGTTACGCGCTGGGGCAAAAGTACAAATTATTGCACAAGAAGTTAATACAGAAATAGAAATGCTTTTACAGAAAAAAAAAATTTTTTGGATTGCCAAAGAATTTGATCCAGTATATTTAAAAAAAGTTTTTTTAGTGATAGCCGCTACAAATAATATGGATTTAAATAAAAGAATATTTCAAATATGTAATGATCTTTTTTTATTTGTAAATATCGTGGATAATCAGTCTAAATGTTCTTTTATTTTTCCATCTATCATTGATCGATCTCCCATTATGATAGCTATCTCTTCAGGTGGTACTGCACCGGTTTTATTGCGATTTTTGCGTGAAAAAATTGAATCTATAATTCCTATTAAATTAGGTACAGTAGCAAAAATAGCGGGTAAATTAAGAATATTAGTTAAAAATCGTTTTGTTAGTACTTTAGAGAGACGACATTTTTGGGAAAAACTATTTAAAAGTGTTTTTATTGAGCAAATTATTAGTGGAAAAATTAAAAATGCTATTAATACTTTTAGAAAGTATATTAGTGGTTCTACTCTATCAACAGGGAAAATTATTTTAGTAGGAGCTGGTCCGGGTGATAGCAGCCTGCTTACATTACGTGGTTTACAAGTTTTACAAGAAGCTGATATTGTTTTATATGATTATTTAATTACTACAGATGTTTTAGATTTAATTCGTCGTGATGCAAAGCGTATTTGCGTAGGGAAAAGTGCTGGTATAAAAACTATTTCTCAAAGTCAAATTAACGATTTATTAATATCTTTAGCTCATAAAGGTAACACAGTAGTGCGTTTAAAAGGTGGTGATCCTTTTATTTTTGGTCGCGGAGGTGAAGAATTAGAAGCAGCAAAACAAGCTGGTATTAATATACAAGTTGTACCGGGTATTACTGCTGGTATTGGTATTTCAGCATATACTGGTATTCCTCTTACACATCGTAAATATGCTAAAGGTGTCATATTTATCACTGGACATAATATTGCTTATTTTACTAAAAAAAATTTATCAATGTTGTGTGATTCTTTTTATACTTTAGTTATATATATGGGTAGCTTACAAGCGGTGGATATTTCTAGAAAACTTATTTTACATGGCTGCTTACAGTCTACTCCTGTGGCTATTGTAGGACAAGGTACTACTATTAATCAAAAAGTTATTATTGGACGCTTAGATGAAATGAAAAAAATGATTAAACTAACTCTGCATCCTTCTCTATTAATTGTTGGTAATGTTGTTAATTTACATAAAAAATTAGAATGGTTTTATGATTCGAATGTATTTAAGACGATTAATTATAGATCTTCTATAATAAATTTATTATAAGGATAAAATATGTTTAAAGAAAATTCTACTCATCTTCGTCAATTAGAATCAGAAAGCATTTATATTATGCGAGAAGTAATGGCTGATTTTGATTCTCCAGTAATGTTATACTCGATCGGAAAAGATTCTTCAGTCATGTTACATCTCGCTAAAAAAGCATTTTATCCAGGGAAAATACCTTTTCCTTTATTACATATTGACACTGGGTGGAAATTTAAAGAAATGTATTCTTTCCGTGATTATGTTGCTAAAGATTCAAAAATAGAATTAATTGTACACACTAATTCAAAAGGAATAGAATTAAAATTAAATCCTTTTACTGACGACAGTTCTAAATATACTGATATTTTAAAAACTGAAGCGTTAAAAGAGGCTTTAAACAAATATAATTTTGATGTAGCTTTTGGCGGGGCAAGACGGGATGAAGAAAAATCACGAGCTAAAGAGCGTATTTATTCTTTTCGAGATGGGTTGCATCAATGGGATCCAAAGAAGCAACGTCCAGAATTATGGTCTAATTATAATGGACAAATTAACAAAGGAGAAAATATGAGGGTTTTTCCTTTATCAAATTGGACGGAATTAGATATTTGGCATTATATTTTTTTAGAAAAAATTGAAATTGTTTCTCTTTATTTTTCTGCAATGCGACCGGTATTAAAAAGAAATGGAATATTATTAATGATTGACGACGATCGTATTAATATACAACCACACGAAATAATAGAAAATAAAATGATTCGTTTCAGAACTTTAGGTTGCTGGCCTTTAACTAGTGCCATTGAATCACAAGCAAAAAACTTATTAGATATTATAAAAGAAACATTACAAGTGACTACTAGTGAACGAACAGGACGATTAATTGATTATGATAAAAAGAGTTCTATGGAGTTTAAAAAAAAACAAGGTTATTTTTAATTAATAGGTTAATAGTATAAAATGAATAGTAATATAAACACAAAAATAAAAACATCAGACAATTTTAAATCTTGGTGTTATTCTGATAAAAATCGCCCTTTATTACGGTGCTTAACATGTGGTAGTGTAGATGATGGAAAAAGTACATTAATTGGTCGTTTATTACATGATACACAACAAATTTATGTGGATCAATTAAATGTATTAAAGAATGATAGTAAACGGTACGGAACACAAGATAAGGATACTATAGATCTTGCGCTTTTAGTAGATGGTTTACAAGATGAGCGTGAACAAGGAATTACTATTGATGTGGCATATCGTTATTTTTCTACTAATCAAAGAAAATTTATTATCGCTGATACACCGGGTCATGAACAATATACACGTAATATGGTTACGGGAGCGTCAACATGTGATTTATCAATCTTATTAGTAGATGCTAGAAAAGGTTTATCTAAACAAACATATCGACATACTTTTATTTCTTCATTGTTAGGTATTAAATATTTTATCGTTGCTATTAATAAAATGGATTTAGTAGAATATAAAAAAGATATATATTTAAATATAAAAAAGCAATTTCTTATTTTTTCTGAAAAAATTTCTCATAATTTAAAAATTTTTTTTGTACCGATATCTTCGTTATTAGGTGATAATATTGTATTTCCTAGTTCTTTTATGGCTTGGTATGATGGTATTACATTATTACGTATTTTAGAAACAATTGATATCCACCATCATACTAATATAGAAGAAATCAGATTTCCAGTTCAATACATTAATCGGCCTAATGCTAATTTTCGCGGTTATTCTGGCACTTTAGTTTCTGGTAAAATGCTTGTGGGGCAGAAAATAAAAATATTACCTGCAAATATTTCTTCTCGTATTGCTCGTATTGTAACTTTTGAAAAGGATTTAAAAATAGCTTATAGTGGACAAGCTATTACAGTAGTATTGGAAGATGATATAGATATTAGTCGTGGTGATTTCTTGGTTAATGTGAATTCAGATTTAATCGCTCATAAAAAAGCTGTTATAGATGTTGTATGGATGACTGATACAACATTGTTAGTAGGGCAAGAGTATATGATTAAATTATCTGGGAAAAAAACACGTGTTTATATAGAAAAAATTTTATATACAATTGATATTAATACTTTAAAAAAAATAAAAAGTAATAAACTTTCTTTAAATAATATTGGTCGTATTCAAATAATTTTCAATATTCCTATGATTTTTGATTCATATCAAGATAATAGATTTACCGGTAATATAATATTGATTGATTTATTGACAAATAATACAGTGGGTGCCGGTATGATTGTTGAAAGTATAAATGAAAAAATAATAAAAAAAGAACCTGATATGAAACAATTTGAACTAGATTTGCGTTCTTTAATATGTCAATATTTTCCTCATTGGAGTATCAATATAGATAATATAAATAAAGGCTGTAAATGATATGAATAATAATAAAAAAAATGATATTTTTTGGAAACAATATGACATAACGCGTATACATCGCGAAAAAAATCATAATCATAAATCCATTGTAATTTGGTTTACCGGATTGTCTGGTTCAGGAAAATCAACTATTGCTAATGCTGTAGAAACATTTTTATTTCGGCATGGTATTAGTACTTATTTATTAGACGGAGATAATGTTCGATCTGGTTTATGTTCGGATTTGAGCTTTAGTACGTCTGATCGCAAAGAAAACATTAGACGTATAGGAGAGGTGACAAAAATTATTTTAGATACGGGTATTATAGTATTAGTTTCTATTATTTCCCCTTATGAATACGATAGAAATATGGTCTATCAATTGTTAGGAAGAAAGAATGTTGTAGAAGTTTATGTAGATACACCATTAAGTATTTGTGAAAAGCGTGATACGAAAGGATTATATAAAAAAGCGCGCTCTGGAAAAATTTCTAATTTTACTGGTCTGCAGTTAGCATATGAAATTCCTCAACAACCTGATTTACATTTAAATGGCACATTAATATTAGAAAGCAATGTAAAAAAGATTATTCAAATGTTACATAATCGTAATTTTATTTCATTAAATTTAAATTAAAATAATATTTTTTATATAAAAATTTATCAATATAATTTGACTATAAATTATTTAAAACGATATAAAATTTACTAAATTTTTTTATGTTACTCTTGTCAAATTTTTTTATAAAATATAAAAAAATAATATTTAAAGTTATTATAAAAATATAAAAAACATATAGAAAATATTTTTTTTTAATTTTAAATTATTATATAATGATAAAGGTTTATTGTTAAATAAAAATGTAATATATAAAATTATGTAATATTAAAAAATTTTTTTAAATGTAGATTTAAACTTCTTTTTTTATTATATTTTTAATAAATATTCATCAGTATCTTTGCAAGAGTATGATTGAATCATTTTTAAAAATATAAGTATCTTTATTATAACAAAAGATTATTTGATATATAAATTATATTCTCTTGCGAGAAGCAGGTGTAAGATATACCTGATTCTCTGGGAATAATAGATTTTTAAAATAAAGATATAAAAAATATCAAAAAATAATTTTTAAATTTTTTTAAAATGAAAGAATGGTACATTCTGTTTTCCTATTCTTTCTTCAATTCTTATGAGTTGATTATATTTCGATGTTCTATCTGATCGACTCATAGAACCAGTTTTTATTTGGCCTGAAGATGTCCCTACAGATAAATCAGATATGAAAGAATCTTCTGTTTCACCAGATCGATGTGAAATAATTACATTATATTTTGCATTTTTTGCCATTTGAATTGCTGATAAAGTTTCAGTTAAAGTACCAATTTGATTTGGTTTAATTAAAATAGCATTCGCAATACCTTTTTTAATACCTTTTTTTAGAATTTTGGTGTTAGTAACAAATAAATCATCTCCTACTAATTGCAATTTATCACCTAGTTTTTTTGTTTGATATAAAAAACCAGACCAATCTGATTCATCTTGTCCATCTTCAATAGAGAGAATGGGATATTGATTTGATAATTTTTCTAAATAATCAGTAAACTCTATAGAATTTAAACTGAGATTTTCACCTTTAAGTTCATATTTTTTTTTCTTTTTATCGTATATTTCTGATGCAGCGCAATCTATAGCTAATGTTATGTCTTTTTCTAATTTATATTTAGTTTTTTTTATAGCTTTATAAATAAGATTGAAAGCTTCAGCATTAGATGTTAAATTGGGAGCGTATCCCCCTTCATCTCCTACTGTTGTATTCATTCTATAATCTTTTAAAACTTCTCCTAAGGATTGAAATATTTCACAACCTATACGAATAGCATTTTTTATATTAACAGCGCTAATCGGTTGAATCATGAATTCTTGTAAATCAATATTATTACTGGCATGTTTTCCACCGTTAATAATATTCATCATAGGAAGGGGCATAGAAAAGATATTATCTGTATTATTTAATTCTGAAATGTGAGCATATAATGGTATTTTTTTAGATAGTGCAGCCGCTTTGGCAGTTGCTAATGATACAGATAAAATAGCATTTGCTCCTAATTTTGATTTATTTTCTGTCCCATCTAACTGGATCATAATATTATCAATTTCTTTTTGATTACACGAATTTTTATTTTTTAAAGCGTGAGATATTATGGTGTTAACAGATGATACTGCTTTTTTAACTCCTCTTCCCATAAATCGATTTTTATCTTCATCTCTTAGTTCAACTGCTTCTTTAGATCCTGTAGAAGCTCCTGAAGGAATGGAAGCAATTCCGATGCAACCATCTAGAAGATGTACTTCAGATTCTACAGTAGGATTTCCTCGAGAATCTATTATTTCACGAGCAATAATTTTTGTAATTTTTGACATTTTTCAAACCTTTTTAAAATTTTTATTTTTTGCAGCAGATTTTATAAAATCTATAAATAATGGATGTCCATCACGAGGTGTAGAAGTAAATTCTGGATGAAACTGACATGCTACGAACCATGGATGATGTAATATTTCAACTATTTCAATGATATTATTATTTTCAGAGTGTCCTGTTGCAATCAATCCTGCTTTTTCTATTTTTTTAAATAAAATATTATTAACTTCATATCTATGTCGATGTCTTTCTATAATCTTTTCTTTGTCATAAAGATGCCTAGATAAACTATTTTTTTTTAATTTGCAAGTTTGACTTCCTAATCTCATTGTTCCACCAAAATTTATATTTGTATTTTTTTTTTCAATATTATATATTATGTTTTTTTCTTTTTTCATTAAATCAATAATAGGAAATGTGCACTGTGAATCAAATTCTGTAGAATTTGCATTAATAATACCAACAACATTTTTTGCAAATTCTATAATGGCTATTTGCATTCCTAAACATATTCCAAAATAGGGAATATTATTTTCACGTGCATATTGTACTGAAAGTAATTTTCCTATAATACCACGATCTCCAAAACCACCTGGGATTACAATACCGTTAAGTTTGTGAAGAAGTACACATGTTTTATTTGTTATTTCTTGAGAATCAATCAATTTAATTTTAACTTTAATTCGATTTTTTAAACCGCCGTGCTTTAAAGCTTCGATTACTGATTTATAAGCATCAGGTAAAGTAATATATTTTCCGATAATACCAATTATTACTGTATTATGAGAATTTTTTTCTGCGTCAATTAATTTTTCCCATGTTTTTAAATTTGCTTCTGGAGCATTTATTTTAAAATATTCACAAATATATTGATCTAATTTTTGTTTTTGTAATAATTTAGGTATAGTATAGATTGATTTAACATCTTTTAAAGAAATTACAGCATTTACAGGTACATTGCAAAAAAGGGAAATTTTTTTTCGTTCTTTTATTTGCACTTTTTTTTCAGATCGACAAATTAGTATATCCGGCTGTATTCCAATAGAAAGTAATTCTTTTACTGAATGCTGAGTAGGTTTAGTTTTGATTTCTCCAGCTGTAGAAATATACGGTACTAATGTTAAATGTATATATATAATATTTTTTCGACCAATATCTACAGCCATTTGACGGATAGCTTCTAAAAAAGGTAAAGATTCAATATCACCAACTGTGCCGCCTATTTCTACTAGAATAATATCATTATTCTTAGCACATAAAATTATTCTTTCTTTAATAGCATTAGTAATATGAGGTATAACTTGAATAGTGGATCCTAAGTAATCTCCTCTTCGCTCTTTTTGTAATACTTCAGAATAAATACTTCCTGTAGTAAAATTATTAAGATGAGTCATTTTAGTATGAATAAAACGTTCATAATGCCCTAAATCTAAATCCGTTTCTGCACCATCTTCAGTAACAAATACCTCTCCGTGCTGCATAGGGCTCATTGTTCCTGGATCAACATTAATATATGGATCTAGCTTGATAATAGTTACTTTTAAATTTCTTGCTTCTAATACCGCACCCAGAGAAGCAGCTGTAATTCCCTTTCCTAAAGACGATACTACTCCGCCGGTGATAAAAATATAATTTTTAGTCATTCTAAATAAAAATATAAGTTATATTAAATAATATAGTTATTCTTAAATATACTTTTAAAAAGTGTTTAGAATATATTTATTTAATTTTTAGGATTATAAATAATATAAAATTTGTTTTTAAAGTGATTAATCATAAGGAATTAAATTATAGTTGACAACTTATAATTGAATTATTATTAATAAACTATGTATTTTAAAAAACAAATATTGTTTTTTTAAAGATTATATACTGATCTCAATTATTAGTCGTAGTTTTTATTTTCATTTTTATATTCCATGTATCTCTTAAACTCACAGTTCGGTTAAATATTAAATATTTTTTTTGTATAGTATCAGTATCTGTGCAGAAATAACCAATTCTTTCAAATTGAAAAAATAATTTTATTTTTTTATCAATGCTATTTTTTTTTATATCATTTGCTAAATTTTTTTCAATAAAACCTTTTTTAATAATGAAAGAATTTTTATTGATATGTAATAAAAAATTTTCTTCTTGTTCGGGATTTTTGATATTAAATAAAGAATTATATAATCTAAAGTGTGCTGGAAAAGAATTTTTTACTGATATCCAGTGTATCACTGCAGGATTTTTATTATTACTCGATTTTTTACCTAAAGTTTTTAGATTGCAAGAACATATTATATAAATAATATTTTTATTCTTATCTTTTTTTATTTTTTCTGCTTTTATTATATATGCATGTCTTAATCGAATTTCATGTCCGATTTTTAATCTTTTATATTGATTATCATATTTTTCTTGAAAATCTTTTCTTTCAATATAGATCATATTAGTAAAAAGAATTTCATGAGTACCTAGTTCAGCATGAAACGGATGATTAGGAATGGTTAATGTTTCTTCATAATTTTCATGTAAATTATATAAAAATATTTTAATTGGTTCCAATATCGCCATGGTACGAATTGCATTTTCATTAAGTTCTTTTCTAATACAATGTTCTAATAGAGATAATTGTATTAAATGATTTTGTTTTGTTATACCAATTTTTTCACAAAATGTTTGAATAGAAGATGGCGTGTATCCCCTTTTTCTTAATCCAGAAATGGTGGGCATTCGAGGATCATCCCATCCTAAAACTATTTTTTTTTTAACTAATATATTTAATTTTCTTTTTGATAGTATAGAATATTCTAAATTTAATCGAGAAAATTCATATTGTTTTGGATAATGTAAAATATCTATATTTTTTAAAATCCAATTATATAAATTTTTGTTATCTTGGAATTCTAAAGTGCAAAGGGAATGACTAATATTTTCAATAGAATCAGAAATACAATGAGCAAAATCATACATTGGATATATACACCATTTGCTTTTTGTTTGATGATGCGGCGTGTATAAAATACGGTATAAAACAGGATCACGCATAATCATTAATGCAGAACTCATATCAATTTTAGCTCTTAAACAAGCTTGTCCTTCAGAAAATTTTCCATTTTTCATTTTTTTAAAAAGTATTATATTTTCTTCTATGCTTCTATTTCGATATGGACTGTTTTTTCCTGGCTTATTTAGTGTTCCTCGATATTCACGTATTTCTTCTTTTGTTAACTCATCTATATAAGCTAATCCTTTTTTGATTAGTTCTTTTGCATATTTATAAAATATTTCAAAATATTCTGAAGCATAGTAGATATTATTGTATCCATTATAACCTAACCAATGAATATCATCTTGAATAGCATGAATATATTTTATATTCTCCTTTATAGGATTCGTATCATCAAAACGCAAATTACATTTTCCTTGATATATTTTTGCTAATTCAAAATTTAAACAAATTGATTTTGCATGCCCTATATGAAGATAACCATTAGGTTCTGGCGGAAACCGAGTATGTAAAGATAATTTTTTATTTTTTTTTAAATCCTTATCAATAATATGATAAATAAAATTGTTACTATATTTTTTTATTTTGTTATTCATTTTTTTCCTATAAATTATTTTTTGATATACCCTTTAAGTATATTAATTAAAATATTTAAACTATTTTCATATTTTCACCAGTAAAAATTATTGATTTTATCTATAATCTCATATACAATAGAATTGTTATTTTAAATTTTATAAATAACAATTTATAATTAATTTAGGCTACGTAGCTCAGTTGGTTAGAGCACAGCACTCATAACGCTGAGGTCATGGGTTCAATTCCCATCGTAGCCAATATTTTTACGGAAGTGGCGAAATAGGTAGACGCACCAGATTTAGGATCTGGCACCGCAAGGTTTGCGAGTTCAAGTCTCGCCTTCCGTATTTTAGTATAAACAATAATTTTAAATGGGGTATAGCCAAGCGGCAAGGCACCGGTTTTTGATACCGGCATCCCTGGTTCGAATCCAGGTACCCCAGAAATTCTCAATATTGTCCTTTCTTTTTTTCCTTCATAATAAAAAATCATTTTATTGCATAATAAATATTTTATATATTAAAATCAAATAATAAGTCTTATATATAGTAAATTAAAATATGTTCTTTTTTTTAATTTTATATATATTTCAATGAAAATAGGTTTTTTGTATATGAATGCAAATACATTAAAAAAAAAAGCAGCATGGGCAGCATTAAAATATTTACGTCCAGGTACTGTGGTAGGTGTAGGAACGGGTAGTACTGTTTTTTATTTTATTGAAGCATTAAGTAAAGTAAAAAATTTAATCAGTGGAGCAGTATCTACTTCAAATTCTTCTACTATATTGTTGAAAAAGCACGGTATAAAAGTATTTAATATAAATCATTTTCCATCTTTAAAAATATATGTTGATAGTGCAGACGAAATTAATTACAAATTACAGATGATTAAAGGTGGAGGTGGTGCTTTAACCGGTGAAAAAATTGTTTCTGCAATGTCAAAAAAATTTATTTGTATCATTGATCCATCTAAAAAAGTTGAAACTTTAGGTCACTTTCCACTGCCAATTGAAATTATTCCTATGGCTTTTTCTTATATTTCACAAGAAATGATTAAAATAGGAGGGGTTCCAAAATATCGAAAAAATGTTATTACGGATAATGGTAATATTATTATAGATGTTTATAATCTACGCATTTCAGATCCGATTTCTATGGAAAAAAAAATTAATTCTTTACCTGGTGTAGTCACTGTCGGATTATTTTCTTTAAGAAGTGCTGATATTATGATTATTGGTACCAATAATGGTATTCAAACATTAAAAAAAAGTAATATTTACTAAGACGCATAAGAACATTGTTTATATAATTTATCAAAGATATTTATATAATTTTTTATATATAATATATTGTGATGTTTTTTAAAAAAATAGTATGATGAATAAAAAATTATTAGTATATATTTTTTATTGTTTTAATTTACGTCTCCAAATTGAAATTGTAAAATAGACAGTGCAGCAATAGATGCAGTCTCTGTTCTTAAAATTCTAGGTCCTAGTGATATTGAAATAAATCCATAATTATTTATTTTTTTTATTTCATTTTTAGAAAAGCCTTGTTCTGATCCTACTAGTATGTATATTTCTTGTATAGATTTTTGTAATTGGTTTATGTTAAATAACGATTCAGGGTGAAAAACAATTTTTGTTTCTTTTTTTTGAAAATTGGCGCACCATGATTGAAGATCAATTGGTTCTTTTATTTTTGGAATGATATTGCGATGACATTGTTGACATGCTGAAATCGCTATTTTTTTCCAGCGTATTATTTTTTTTTCAGTATATATATAATTATTTACAGCATGAATCTTATTTAAAAATAATGGCGTAATACTTTTTACGCCTAATTCAATAGATTTTTGAATAGTAAAATTCATTTTTTCATCTTTAGAAATTATTTGCCCTAAGTGAATATCAATATTTGATTCTACACTTTTGAACACACTTTTTAATATAAAAACTGTTATATTTTTTTTTTTAATATTTTTTATTGTTGCCAAAAAAACATAATTAGTATTATTAAATATTTCTAAAAGATCATTTTCTTGCATGCGTAGTACATTTTTTATGTAGTGATATTCATTTTCAGGTAAAACGAGATATGTATTTATTTTTAAAGAATTCATTATATAAATACGCGGTATTTTTTTGTTCATGGTTTTATATGATAACATTTTTTATAGACATAATCATTGTGATTACCTTGTATTTTAAATATTTCCTTTTCTCGTATACATTCCCATTTAGTTACTGGAAATTTATCGTCCCATTTTTTTAATAATATTTCTAAATTTTTTGATAAATCAATTTTATATTTTTTATGCATATAAAAATAGGTCCTGGCTATCATTCCTTTTGCGCGTTCAGGAGGTTCTACTCTTTTATTTTTAAAATCTATTTTTATTGTACATTTTCCATATTGTCGCTCGTTACCACTCCATTGACTGTACATAAAATTAGATCGATCTCCATTTATTTCGCCGATAGCAGGTTGTAAATTATGCAGATCAGATTCAATAGATTTATATGTCTGATCATGATCACATTGTTTACGACCACCATCTTTCCAACATTTTTTTTTATGCCCAAATTGCCATGCTGGTACTACATGTTCCCATTCTATTCTCATTGCTCGATTTTTATTTTTTCTAATTTTATATCCACAAGAAGATAAATCAGGTATTCCTTTTTTATCTTTCCATATTATTTTGCATCCACAATAAAAAGATCCTGGTGCTGTATGGTGTATTTTACTTGCTGCAATTTTTGCTTTATAAAAAGTATTGATATTATTTTTTTTAATTGTTTCTGTTTTATAAGAAAATAAAAAAAAAATATAAAACTAAAAATGATAATAAATATTATTTTCAACATTTTACATTACTCCAAAAAAACAAATATTATCATGATATATTAATATTTTAAATAAAAATTTTTTATTGAAGATAATTGTATATTTTATTAAATGTTTCTTGTTATGTTATTTTTAAAAGTTATACTAAATAGTATAATATTAATATATAAATACATTTTAATTAATCTTAAAAATAAACAGGATTAAGATCAAATGAGTGAATATCTTTTTACATCTGAGTCTGTTTCAGAAGGGCATCCAGACAAAATTGCTGATCAAATTTCTGACGCATTATTGGATGAAATACTTAAACAAGATTCAAAAGCCCGTGTCGCTTGTGAAACGTATATCAAGACTGGTATGGTATTAATTGGAGGGGAGGTTACAACAACTGCTCGGGTAGATGTTGAAGAAATTACTCGTAATACTATTAAAGATATAGGATACATTGATTCAGAATCAGGATTTGATACTTCTTCTTGTACAGTATTAAATGTTATTGGAAAACAATCTCCAGATATTTACCGAGGTATATATCGTTCTAATCCTTTCGAACAAGGAGCGGGAGATCAGGGTATTGTATTTGGTTATGCTACTAATGAAACAGAAACGTTAATGCCAGCTCCGATTACTTATGCACATCTTTTAGTAAAAAAACAATCAGAATTAAGAAAAAATAAAACTTTATCTTGGTTAAGACCTGATGCTAAAAGTCAAATTACATTTAAATACAAAAATAATGCTATTCTAAGTATAGATACTGTTGTATTTTCTACTCAGCATATAGAAAATATTTTACAAAGAGATTTAAGAGAAGCCGTGATTGATGAAATTATCAAACCTGTTTTACCTAAAAAGTGGTTAAATAAAAATACAAAAATTTTTATTAATCCTACAGGAAGATTTGTTGTAGGTGGTCCTATGGGAGATTGTGGACTTACAGGTCGAAAAATTATTGTAGATACCTATGGTGGTGCTTCACGCCACGGTGGAGGATCTTTTTCTGGAAAAGATCCCTCGAAGGTAGATCGTTCAGCTGCATATGCTGCTCGGTATATTGCAAAAAATATTGTGGCTGCAGGCTTAGCAGATCGTTGTGAGATTCAACTTTCTTATGCGATAGGCATTGCAGAACCTACTTCTATGATGGTTGAAACATTTGGTACTGGTAGAAAAAATAATCAATATTTAATTTCTTTAATTCGTCATTGTTTTGATTTAAGACCTTATGGATTGATTAAGATGTTAAATCTTCTTCAGCCTATTTATCTTAAAACCGCTGTTTATGGGCATTTTGGTCGTGAAGAATTTCCATGGGAAAAAGTTGATAAAATAAATGATTTATCTTTATAGATTTTTATATTAGCAATTATTTTATAAAATATATAGAAATGAAGATATTATGTAATAATATAATCTATTTTTTAATTTTCCCATGTTGATTAGAATGGGATAACTTTTTATCTTTTTAAATACTCTTCAAAAGATAAAATGTCTTCTTCTTCCATTTTTTTTTGTTTTTTGTGTGATCGTATAGTTTCTTTTTCTAAAGTATTTTTGTCTAGAATGGAAAAAGGTTTTTTATAAAAATAGTGAGAATATTTTTCAGCTAATATTAATCCGGTTTTTTTAATACCATTTTCAATACAAATATTTAAGAATTGAGATGAATAAGTAAGTTCTGGATATTGAAAATATAATATCTTTTTATGACAGACATCTTGATATAATTTTTTTGAAGTGCAGGAATCAAGTATTTTAGCAATTTTTTCTAAATCTTTAAATATTATTTTACTTATATCTACTAATTTTATTTTTTCTTTTGTTTTATTAATGTATACAGTTTGATTAGGTTTTCGTCCTTCAAAAATAATTCTTTTCCAATTTTTGTCGATTAGTAACCAATCTAGTTTATCCATTTTAGGTGCGTCTATTAATGCACACCATATTAGTAATAAATCTAGAAAAAGTATTTGGTTTTTGCTAATGCCAATTGGAGAAAATGGATTTATATCTAAAGATCGTATTTCAATATATTCAATTCCTTTATTATATAAAGCATCAGATAATAATTCACCATTTTTTATTGTTCTTTTGGGACGTATTTGTGTATATAACTCACTTTCCATCTGTAATATATTAGTATTGAGTTGTTTAAAGTGGCCTTTTTTATTTTTTAATCCTATTTTCAGAAATTTATTAGATGTAGTTTGCATTGCTCTTTTTAAGGATTGTATATACGATGGTAAATCATTAAACATAATATTTAAATCAATAATAGATGTACTAGTATATCCTAAATCACTGAGTCTTAACGAGGTAGACCAGGGTAAATGTAATGTATCATCTTCGTTTCTTGTAAATATGTGTTTTGTAGAATTTTTTAAAAAACAGGATGATATTGCAGGTGATGCTCCAAAAAGATATGGAATTATCCAACCAAATCGATAATAATTTCTAATTAAATTCAAATATCCAGATGAAATATATTCTTTTTTATTTGTTTTTTTTGCATTTTTATTAAATTGCTTCCAAAATATTTTTGGCAATGAAAAATTGTAATGTACTCCTGAAATAGTGTTGACTAGACTACCATATCTATGTTTTAAACCTACTCGATATATATATTTTATTTTTCCAATATTAGAATTTCCATATTGTGCAATTTTAATATCTTTTTTATTTCTAATAAAATGTGGAATACTTAAAGGCCACATATATTCATTTTTCATATTATGTGTAACAAAAATATGTAAATCTTGTAAAAAATTTAGCACATAATCTATGTTTTGACTTGGTGGAGTAATAAATTCTAACAAATTTTCTGAAAAATCAGTAGTAATCCATGGATGTGTTAATGACGATCCAAGAGAATATGGATGTTTCTTGGAAGAAAATATGCCATTTTTTTTAATTCTTAGAGTTTCACGTTCAAGTCCCCGAAAAATACCTTGTAAAATTATAGGATTTTTTTTAATCCAAGAAATTTTTTTCGAGATATCATGTATCAATTTTATCTCCTATGTTAATTTTTTTGTATTTTATTTTATATTTTTTACCATGTTTTTAATATTCCATTTAATATTAACATTTAATATCAATATTTATTTTTTTAAATATTTAATTTTATAATAACATTTAAAATAATTGAAAAAAGATATTTAGAGATAAGATTGACTATTTTAATTTTGCATCCGGAAGGATTTGAACCTCCGACCTCTCGGTTCGTAGCCGAGTGCTCTATCCAACTGAGCTACGGATGCAATATCAAAATATTGGCGGTGAGAGAGGGATTCGAACCCTCGATGCAGTTTTTCTGTATACTCCCTTAGCAGGGGAGCGCCTTAATCCTCTCGGCCATCTCACCCACTGTATTTTATTTTTAATAAAAACATTTTTATTGTCTATAATATTACTTTTTTTGTTGAATAAGTCAAATATTTTTTATATTTTTATATAATAAAAAAATCAACTGCATCTTACTTAATGATAGTAAGACGCAGTTTTTATCAAGAGTTCTGAGATTGTTTTTTTTCAGCTTGAATACGTTGATATATTTCTTCGCGATGTACTGAAACTTCTTTAGGAGCATTCACACCAATACGAACTTGATTGCCTTTTACTCCTAGTACTGTTACAGTAATTTCATCACCAATGATTAATGTTTCGCCAACCCGGCGAGTGAGAATAAGCATTCTTTGGTCCTTAAAAAATTAAAATAGTTTGGCCTATTCAGTTCCTAGCATTGCAAAAAATATAGGGTTAAACGTAGACCATAAAAGCGTATTAATAATATAATATTTTTATTATTAATTTTTTGTATTTAACAATTTTGTTTTAATCCATAATTTAATATATTTTAATGCTAAAGGTATTATTTTAATATTCACACCACCACCTTCAGCAATTTCATGATTACCTCCTCCTTTTCCGTTAGTTTTTTTTAAAATTTCTTTAATGATATTATTTGCTTGTATACGATGTGTTAAATTTTTTGATACAGTAGACATTACTACAAAATTATTATTTTTTATATTAATTAATATTATAATTCCTATTTTAATCTCTTTGTGTAGTTGCTCAATAATTTTCCGTAATATTTGACGATCATATTTATTTAGTGTTTGTATTATAATCTTAACTTCTTGTATATATTCAATTTGTTGTATTATTTGTTTAATAAGATATTTATTTTCTTTTTTTTGTAAATGATCATTTTTTTTTTCTAATATATTTACTTTATTTATTAATTTTTTTATACTATCCTTAACTGTTGTACTATTAGATTTTAAAATAATAGAAATATCTTGTATATCATTCTCTTTTTCATGCAAATAATTAATTGCTTGTTCTGCAGTAACTGCCTCAATACGTTTAATACCTGATGCAATACTAGAATATGAAATAATTTTAAAATACCCAATATCACCCGTTCTTGTAGTATGAGTTCCTCCGCATAATTCTATAGAAAAATCATTTATAAATACTACACGGACTGAAGATTTATTATAATAATCAAATAAAGCAAGAGCTTTTTTTTTCTTCGCTTCTTCGAGAGATAAATGTTTAATTTTAATAAGAATATTATCTCTTATTTTCATATTAACTATTTTCTCAATATTTTGTAGTTGAGACAGATGAATGTGATTAGAATATGAAAAATCAAATCTTAAATATTGATCATTTACAAACGAACCTTTTTGAAAGACATCATTACCTAAATAATATCGTAATGCTGCATGTAATAAATGTATTGCAGTATGATTTAATTGAATGGAATTTCTATATGTTTGATTAATTTTGCTACATATATGGTCGTTGACAATAATTTTTCCTGAAATTAAATATCCAATATGTCCAATGGTATTACCGTATTTTTTTGTGTTTTCAACCTGAAACATAGATTTTTCATTGTATAATTGTCCGATATCTCCTACCTGTCCACCTGATTCTCCGTAAAAAGACGTTTTATCAAGAAAAATAATTCCTTTTTGATTAGGATTTATTTCAAAAACTTCTGTGTTGTGGATAAAAATCTTTTTTACTATTGTTTGAATATTGTTTTGATCATATCCTTGGAAGAAACATGTATCATGATAATTTACAATGATGGATTCGTTATAATTTTTATAAAATTTGTTGATAGAACTAGATTTTTTTTTTTGATTTTCTTTTGCTTTTTTATATTTTTCGTAATCAATTTTTATTTTTTTTTCATTACAAATATCAGCTGTTAAATCAATAGGAAAACCGAATGTATCATATAAGTAAAATGCTATTTCACCATTAAAAACGTTATTTTTTGTATTTTTAATTTCTTTTTTTAATAATTTTAAACCTTTGTCCAGAGTTTGAGTAAATTGTATTTCTTCTATTTGTAATGTTTTTTTTATTATTTTTTCTTTACTGTTCAATATTTTATTTTTTGCAGACATAATTTTAATAACATCCGGAACTAATTTATAGAAAAAATTTTCTTTAATGCCTAGTTTATGTCCATGCCTTAATGCTCTTCTAATAATTCGTCTTAAAATATAACCACGATGTTCATTGGACGGAATAATATTATCTGCAATAATAAATACACATGCTCTAATATGATCTGCAATTATTTTAAATGAAGTATGATTTAAATCTTTAACAGGGCTAAATTTTGATATCGACTTAATCAATTTTTTAAATATGTCAGTTTTATAATTCGAAAATACATTTTGTAGAATAGAAGTTATTCTTTCTAAACCCATTCCTGTATCAATTGATTTAGTAGGAAGTGGAATAAGATTTTTTTCTGAAATACGATTAAATTCTATAAATACAATATTCCAAATTTCAATTAAATATTTTTTCTTGTTTTCTAATATATTGTCATTATCATGAATATCATTTTCTTGACAATCATAAAAAATTTCAGTACAAAAACCACAAGGGCCAGTATCGCCCATCTGCCAAAAATTATCGGAATTATATTTGACATGATTAATATCACCAATTTTAAAAATATGATTTGGTGATATTTTTATAACTTTACTCCATATATCATAACTTTCTTTATCGTCAGTATATACGGAAATCCACAATTTATTTTTGGGTATATTAAACCATTGTGGAGAAGTTAATAGCTCCCAAGCATAAATAATTGCTTCTTTTTTAAAATAATCATTAAAACTAAAATTACCTAGCATTTCGAAAAATGTATGATGTCGTGTAGTATATCCCACATTTTCTATGTCATTATGCTTTCCTCCTGTTCTTAAACAGTGCTGCGAAGTAACAACTCTAGAATGACAGCTTTGTTTTTTACCTAAAAAAATATCTTTAAATTGGTTCATTCCTGCATTAGTAAATAATAATGTAGGATCATTATTAGGCACTAATGAGCTACTGGGTATAATTACATGTCCTTTTTGCTTAAAAAAACTCAAAAATGCATCACGTATTTCATCGGTTGTTTTATTCATATATACTCTTAAAATTTATTAAATAAATTTATCATAATATAATTTAATAATTTTTTAATATTTTTATAGATGCATTCATATACAATAAATTTATTTTTATCGTCAATTTTTAAAAAATTTTATTTAAATTAATAATTTGAGAAATTTTTTGTGCATGATTAAAATAATGCAATGCACGATAAGACTGTTCTAATAATAATAATGTTTTTCTTGCAATTAATGTATCTTGATAATTTTTTATTATTGCTTCTCCACGATTAATAACAGAAATGTATTCTTTTTCTGAGAAATAATATTTTAAAATGTTAAATTCATGCATGGCTAGACGATTTTTTAAGCATATCAAATGTTTTTTTGCATCAATAAGATAACGACTATGAGGATAATTTAAAATAATATTTTTGAGCTGAAAAAATGCTTTTATCGCATAAATAGGATCGCGTTTGTTATGTGTGATAGGTATATATTTAAAATATACATCATTATCAAGTGCAATATAAATTAGACTTTGTAAATATAAAATATAATCAATATTTTTATGTTGTGGATGTAATATTTTAAATATTTCTATTTTTTCTTGTGCTATATCGAAATCAGAATTTTTATAATAAGCATAAATTAAGTTTATTTGAATTTTATCATTATAATAGTACATAATATCTTTATTTTTTATATTATTTATTATTGTTATGACTTCTTTAAAATCGTTGTTTTTTAGTTTTTTTTGTATTATATGATATAGATTAGTGGTGTGAATAACTGGATGGTTATATAAGGGTTGACAATATAATGGATCACTAAAAAACATGATAATTAAAATAAATAAAATATTTTTTCTTTTTTTCATTAGTATATAATCAGTATAAATTAATAAATTTTTGTAGTTGATAATATACAGAATATTATATTATATAAAAATTAAATTGGTAGATTTTAATAAAGATTTCTACAAATATAGGATTCTCATATTGAAAAAAAAAATAAATATCAATATACCTAATAGATGTTTTTTAGGAAAAAGATTAGATCAAATTTTAGCATACTTCTTAAAAGGATATTCTCGTTCTTTTTTAAAAAAATGTATTCTTCAAAATAAAGTTTTTATTAATGATCAAGTAGAAAATCATCCCGATAAAAAAATATTCGGGGGAGAAAAAATTTTTTTCTACCCCCCTCCTGTTCATGATAGTATTGATTCTCCTGAAAATATTAATTTAGATATTATTTATGAAGATGAAGACATATTAGTGATTAATAAACCAGTAGGATTAATTGTACATCCAGGTGCTGGGCACCAGAATGGGACACTATTAAATGCTTTACTTTATCATTATATAAATATTAAATATATACCACGTGCTGGTATTGTGCATAGATTAGATAAAAATACTAGTGGTTTAATGGTTATTGCAAAAACTATGATTGCTTATAAACATTTATTAATATTGTTAAAGAAAAGAAAAATTATACGAAAATATCAAGCTATTGTACATGGTGTTATGATTTCGGGGGGTGTAATAAATGAACCGATAATGCGTCATCATACTCAAAGAACTCGTATGACAGTTAATCATGCGGGAAAAAAATCCGTAACATATTATAAAGTTATTCAGCGATTTTCTAGGTATACACATATATCTGTTCAATTAGATACAGGACGCACTCATCAGATCCGTGTTCACATGTTATATATTGGTTATCCATTAGTAGGGGATCATGTATATTTTAATCGCGTATGTCGTCGTCCGATAATTAATATGATAAACAAAGATATTGATTCAGTATATATGTTTCCTCGTCAGGCACTTCATTCTTATTCTCTTTCCTTTTCTCATCCAATTACTAAGGTGATGATGAAATGGGTTATTCCATTACCGAAAGATATGAGGAATTTATTAAAATGTTTATAATATTTAAAAACATTTTTGTATTGTATCGAATAAAATGGTTTCCATTATTATATTACTTATATTATTTTTTTTTATAAATTTGCATATCTAATAATCTTTTTGCTGCTGTTTTTAAAGCCCAAAAATAACCGTCCATACCTAACCCACAAATAACACCTTGAGAAATATCTGATAACCATGAGTGCGAGCGAAAATGTTCTCGTGCATAAATATTAGAAATATGAACTTCAATAAAAGGAATATCGATCGCCATTAATGCATCTCTAATAGCAATACTTGTGTGGGAAAAAGCAGCGGGATTTATGATGATATAATTAATGATATCTTTTGCTGTATGAATTTTTTCAATTAATACGTGCTCTGCATTAGATTGTGTATCAATTAATTCTATATTGAGATTATCTGCCTCTTTTCTTAGATCATTTAATAAATTTTTTAATGTAGTTTTTCCGTAAATACTAGTTTCTCTTGTTCCTAAAAGATTTAGATTAGGCCCATTGATTAATAAAATTTTCATTTTATTTTTTTTCATTTTTTTATTTCTTCTTATTGAGCATATGTTAAATATAAATTATAAAAATATGTTATATATTGTATAATATTTTTTTGATAACAATAATATTATATTGTTAATACTTAATTCTAGAATTAAACCTTATTTTATTTTAAATAATCATATATAAAATTGATTATTATATTATAATATTAATAATATGTAAAATATACAAAAGTAAATTTTTTTTAAGAAGTGGTAGTAATATTTTTAAAAAATATTTAGTGGTACAATGAACATTATCTTAAATAAGTGAGTAAAAATGACATTTGAATTAGTTACTGAATCTTTATTAACTACGAATAAAATACACCATTCAGATATATTATCATTTTTAGATGAATTATATGTAAGAGATTTAGATTTTGGAGATTTTTATTTTCAATCTAATATTAATGAATCATGGTGTTTAGAAAATAGAATTGTTAAAGAAGGGTATTATCATTCAGATCAAGGAATTGGCATTAGAGTTATTCAAGGAGAAACTACAGGTTTTGCATATTCTGATCAAATATCATTAGATTCTTTAAGAAAAACTGCTTATATGGCTAAAAGTTTTCTAAATTTAAAGGGTGTTCGTAATGGTATCACATTAACAAAAAAAAATATAACACCATTATATTGTCTTAATAATCCGTTAGATGCTTTTTCATCGCGAGAAAAAATAGATTTATTATATAGAGTAGATAAGATAGCTCGTCAATTAGACCAGCGCGTCATTGAAGTGAATGCCCATTTAACAGGTTCTTATGAACAAATATTAATTGCCGCCACAGATGGTGATTTAGCTACCGATATTAGACCATTAGTTCAGATTTCCATTAATGTTATAGTAGAAAAAGATGGAAAAAGAGAATGTGGTAAAAGTGGTGGTAGTAGTCGTACTGGTTATCATTTTTTTTATGATAAAGATGATATTTATGAAGATACTAGAATTAATCATTGGACTAAAGAAGCGGTTCGGATAGCCTTATTAAATTTATCCTCCAAATCTGCTCCTTCCGGTAGTTTTCCTGTCGTATTAGGATCAGGATGGCCGGGTGTTTTACTACATGAAGCAGTAGGGCATGGTTTAGAAGGTGATTTTAACAGAAAAGGAACTTCAATATTTACAAATATTATTGGAGAGAAAGTTGCATCAGAGTTATGTACAATCATTGATGATGGAGCCATGGTCAATCAACGTGGTTCATTAAATATAGATGATGAAGGTGTAAAGGGCCAACATAATATATTAATTGAAAATGGAATTTTAAAAAAATATATGCAGGATAAATTAAATGCACGATTAATGGGTTCTCAATCAACTGGAAATGGACGTCGTCAATCTTACGCATACATACCAATACCTCGCATGACCAATACTTATATGTTATCTGGAGAATCTCATTTGGATGATATTATTCATAGTGTAAAATATGGAATATATGCAATCAATTTTTCTGGAGGTCAAGTAGATATCACTTCTGGAAAATTTGTATTTTCTACTGCTGAAGCATATTTAATAGAAAAAGGCAAAATCACTACTCCTATTCATAATACAATGCTTATTGGTTCTGGATTAGAAGTGATGCAAAATATATCTATGGTAGGTAATGATTTGAAGATGGATCAAGGAACTGGTATATGTGGAAAAGATGGTCAAAATATTCCAGTTGGAATAGGTCAACCATCTATTAAAATCGATTCTTTGACTATAGGTGGAACTATTTAATTAATTTTTCTATTAAATAATATCTCATATATGTGCAGTCAAGAATAATGTCGTGACTGCATCTTACAAAGGTTTTATTTTATGTTAATTTATTCTTTCTTTAATACGAGCAGATTTTCCAGTACGTTTTCTTAAATAATATAATTTTGCTTGTCTAACAAATCCTTTTCTTTTGACAAGAATATTATTGATACTATGTGAATGCGTTTGAAAAACTCTTTCTATGCCTTCGTTATTAGATATTTTACGTACAGTAAAAGATGAATTTAATTGTCTATTTTTAATAGCTATAACTACACCTTCAAAAGATTGCAATCTTTTTTTAGATCCTTCAATTACCCATACTTTTACTTCAATAGTATCACCAGGACGAAATGTTGGTATATCATTTTTTAGCTGCTCTTGCTCTATTGTTTGAATAATATTTAGCACATGCATTTCCTTATTATTACGTGTATTTACCGAGAGAAATTAATCAATATTTTTTTCAAATTCACTTTTAAATTCATTTAAAAGTTTATTTTCTTCTTCTGTTAAAGACAGTTTTTCTAATATATCTGGTCTTTTTATCCATGTCTTTCCAATTGATGCTTTTAGTCGCCAAAGACGAATATTTTTATGATGTCCAGATAATAATACTGATGGAACTGTCATACCGTTTATATTATTTGGTTTGGTATAATTAGGATAGTCTAGGAAGCGATTAGTAAATGAATCCTCTTCTATTGATTCTTTTTTTTTAATTACTCCCGGTACTAGTCTAGACATGGCGTCAATAACATTCATAGCAGCTAATTCCCCCCCAGTCAGTATATAATCACCTATTGACCATTCCTCATCGATTTGATCATCAATAATTCTCTGATCAATACCCTTATATCGACCACATACAAAAATAATTTTTTTTTTGTTTAGTAATAACTGTATTTTTTTTTGTTCTAATTTGATACCTTGAGGCGATAAATAAATAACTGTAGTGTTTTTTAATATAGATTTCGCTTTTTGTATTGCCATATATAATGGTATAGCACTCATTATCATTCCCGGCCCTCCTCCGTAAGGACGATCATCTACAGACTTGTTTTTATTATTTGTGAAATCTCTTGGATTAAAAAAATTAATTTTAATAATTTTTTTTTTACATGCTTGTCCGATAATACCATATTCAGTAATAGCTCGAAACATTTCAGGAAACAAAGTTACAACATTAAAGCATATTATAGTTTTTTCATATTTTTTTTTATTTTAGAATGCATTATTAGTCCCATTGAACGTTGATAATTTTTTTAATAGTATCAATTTTTTTAATTATTTTTTCATAAATGACAGGAATGAGTACTTGTTTTTCATTGAACAATTCTGATTTTTTTTTTATTACAAAGATATCGTTATGTGTTGTTCTGATAATATTTATTACGTGACCTAGATATGTATTTTTTGTATTAAATACTTGATAATTCATAATATCTTGCCAGTAGTATTCATTTTTTTTTAACTGTGGTAATTGACATTCATTGATGAATATATTGGCATTAGTAAATTGCATAGCAACTGAACGATTATCAATATTCTTTATGTGAACAACAAAATGATTTTTATGTTTTTGCCAATTTTTTGGTTGTATTATTTCCCATTTTTTTTCTTTAATAAAAAACCATGGAAAATAATTAAAAATATTTTCTTGTTTTTCTGTAAAAGAAAAAATATTTAACCAACCTAAAATACCATAGGCTTTTCCAATTTTTCCTATTATGATCTTTTTTGTTGTTTTTTCTATGCTGTTTTTTATAATATTATCTCTTTTTTATACAATATTGATTAATTTTTTTACTCTATCTGACATTTTTGCCCCTTTTTGTATCCAATGTTTTATTCGCTCTAAATTAAATACAATATTTTTAGACTGAGCTTTTGCTATAGGATTAAAATAACCTATTCGTTCGATAAATCGGCCATCTCTTGAAAATCGGCTGTCGGCAACAACTATTTTATAAAAAGGACGTTTTTTTGCCCCATGTCGAGCTAATCGAATTTTTACCATTTTTTACCTCTTTTATTTGTTGTAAAGACAATGCGTTTTATATACAAAATCATGAAAAGAAATGTTATTTTACATGAAAGTAAAACAAAAATCTTTTTTTAGATATATTATATTATATAATTTTTTAAAATTTTTTAGGTAAAAAATTTTTCACACCTCTCATCATGTTTCCTAAGCCGCTTTTTTTAATTTTTTTCATCATTTTTTTAGCATCATCAAAATTTTTTAATAATTTGTTAATATCTTGAATATTTGTTCCGGATCCCAATGCAATTCTTTTTTTACGAGATCCTTTTATAATTTTTGGTGTCATTTTTTCTTTCGGAGTCATAGAGCAAATTATAGCTTCTATAGTATTTAATGTATTTTCATTACAATTTATTAATTGATTTTCAGGTAATATATTTTTATGAAAAAATTTTTCTATTAAATGATTTAAACCTCCTATTTTTTTCATTTGTTTTATTTGTATCAAAAAATCATTTAAATCGAAATTATGACCGATTTTAATTTTTTTAGTTAATTTTTTAATTTGTGATTTGTCTATTTTGTCTTCTATATCTTCAATTAGAGATACAACATCTTCCATTCCTAAAATTCTATTTGCCATTCTTTCAGGATAAAATTTTTCTAATTGATGTATTTTTTCTCCCGTTCCGATAAATTTAATAGATTTTCCAGTTATGTTTTGTATAGAAAGCGCAATACCGCTGCGTGAATCACTATCTGTTTTTGTTAAAAATATTCCTGAAATATCAACATAATTTTGAAAAATATTCGCCATATTTATAGAATCTTGCCCCATCATTGAGTCAACTACCAATAAAGTTTCAATTGGTTTAGATAAAATTTGAATTTTTTTTATCTCATTCATTAATTTTATATTAACGTGTAATCTTCCTGCTGTATCAATTAATAAAACATCATATATCTTATTTTGAGCATATGTTATAGATTTTTGTACTATATCAACAGGAATTTGATTTTCATAAGATGGAAAAAAATCTATTTTTGCTTGTTTTGATAATATTTCTAACTGTTTAATTGCAGCTGCACGATAAATATCAGTTGACACAGTTAATATTTTTTTTTTATGTTTTTCTTGAATAAATTTTCCTAATTTTACCATGCTTGTAGTTTTTCCAACCCCTTGTAAACCAATAAATAATATGATTGCTGGAGGTTGAACAGAAAAATTTAATTTATTATTTTTTTCTCCCATGGCTAATATAAGTTCATTTTTTACTATTTTTATAAATTCTTGCCCAGGAGTTAAGCTTTTATTAATTTTAAGACCAATAGATTTATTTTTAACATTATTAATAAATTTTTTTACAACTGATAATACTACGTCTGCCTCTAGTAGCGCTTTTCGAACTTCTCTAGTGGTGTTTTTGATATTTTCTTCTGTAAGTCTTCCTGAATGGGTAATTTTACGTAAAGTATGTGAAAGACGTTCAGTTAAGTTATCAAACATATTTTTACTCATTTTAAGTTAATAGTGATAATAAATCGATTTGCAAGAATTATATTATATAACTCAGTGTTTGATGAGAGGTGCTAATAAAAAATAAATTAATACTTTTAATGGGCTTTTACAATACTGCTGGTATAATTTTTGCGCTGGGATAACAACCTAATATTTTTATATTTGTATTAAGGTGTATAACCTTTTTAATAATATCTTGCATTAATGACGATGATATATTTAATGGAATATCAACATAAACCACTTCTTCTATTAGATTATTTTGTTTTATTTTAGATGATATCGTTTTTACAGTAATATTGTTTTTTTGTAGTAATATTAATATTTTTACAAGATCGTTAGATGTATTTTTTTTATTGAAGATAATAGTTGTTTTAGCAGGTATTTGTGGAGAAATATTTATCTTGTTTTTAGATAATAATATAAATCTTGTAATATTTTTTTCTTGATTGGTGACATTGGTAGCTAAAATATTTAATTTATATATGTTTCCCCCTATTGCACTACCCAATGCAGCATTAGTTATATCTTTATATTGAGCTACTGTTCTGATGGCATCTGTTGTACTTTTAGAGTATTTAATTTTCCAATGAGAAAACTGTCTAATAAAATTACTACATTGTTTAAATGGTTGTGGATGACTATATATTGTTTTTATATTTTTTAATTTAGCATTTTTTAATCCTAACAGGCAATGATTTACACAAATATTTATTTCTCCAATAATAAATAAATTAATGTTTTTCAATATAGATAAAACTTCAGAAATAACGCCAGAAGAATTGTTTTCTATAGGTACAATAGCGCAATCAGTATAATTATTTTCTACTGAAAGAAGAACTTCTTCAAATGTTGAACATTCTTTTTCAATATATTTTTTACAATTTCTTTGTGCATATTCATTAAGTGCAATATGAGAATAAGATCCGTTTGGACCTAAAAAAGAGAAGCTGGATGGATAAATTTTATTGTTGTTATAAAATTGTTGTAATAACATTTGTTGAGTTAGAACTGACTCTTCAATAATGATTTGAAAAATACAAGTAATATATTCAGAGGTAAGATGATATTTTTTTCCATAATTAATTAAATCATGCAATAATTTTTTTTCACGCTCTATATCACGTATTTCTTGATTATTTTGAATTTTAGATGCAGCAATAGTAAAAATCAATTTTTTTCTTTCGGCTAATAGATAAACTATTTTTTTGTCTATATTATTAATTTGGTTACGTATAGGTGGTAAAGAAGGTTTAGAATTCATAAAAACAACCTATTTATATGAGATGAATGATATATACTAAAATAGTATAAATTTGTATTTGAAATATTATAAGAATTTTTTGTATTGTTTTCTTGATCAAAATTACTATATTGAATTAATAAAAGATTTTATTATAAGAAAATATTTTTATTTATGTGATGAATTTTTATATTTTAAATTAAAATACATAAATAAGAATAATTATAATATCTTATTAGCAAAAATATATTTACTATATCTTATTAACTATAATCATAGTATTATTTTATTATATGAATAATAATTTTTTTGAGTGAATATTATATGAAAACTTTTTCGGCTAAAATGCATAATATAAAAAAAAAATGGTATTATATTGATGCTTCTAATCAAGTTTTAGGAAGATTGGCTAGTTTTTTATCTCATAGATTAAGAGGTAAACATAAAGTAGAGTATACCCCTCATCTCGATGCTGGAGATTATATCATTGTATTAAATGCATCAAAAATATTAGTAACAGGACAAAAATATACAAATAAAATTTATTATCATCACACTGGTTATGTAGGTGGTATAAAAAAATTAAGATTTGAAGAAATGTTATTTCGTTATCCGGAAAGAATCATTCAGATTGCCGTAAAAGGAATGTTACCTAAAGGATCATTAGGTCGATCCATGTTCTTAAAATTAAAAGTTTTTGCAAATGAAAATCATCATCATGAAGCACAATGCCCTCAATTATTACGTATTTAATGGAGTTTTTAGTTAATGATTTATACTCAATATTATGGAACAGGACGTCGTAAAAGTTCTTCTGCTAGAGTGTTTTTAAAATCTGGTAATGGTAGTATTATTGTTAATAAATTATCTTTAGAGAAGTATTTTAGTCGTGAAACTTCTTATATGATTGTATTACAACCATTAGAATTGCTTGATATGATAAACAAGTTTAATATTTATATCACAGTCAAAGGTGGGGGAATTTCGGGTCAAGCAGGTGCTATTCGACAAGGAATCACTCGCGCCTTAATTCGATATAATCCATCTTTACGTATAGAATTAAGAAAGGCTGGATTTGTTACACGTGATGCTAGACAAGTGGAACGTAAAAAAGTGGGTTTGCGTAAAGCAAGAAAACGTCCACAATTTTCTAAACGTTAATAATGTATTGTTGAATATTTTATTAAAGAACTTGGTTGTCTAATTAACCGAGTTCTTTTATTAATATTGTATTAATAGACTATATTGTATGTTAGTAATAATGTTGTTTTTTATTAGATTTTTAGATCTTGAATAATTGCATAACACAGTGCCTTGATGCCAATTTTTTTTATTGATGAAATTAAATAATATCTTTCTTTGGTTTTTAAGATAGAAATAATTTCATTGACCATTTTCATTAAATCAATTTTATTTAACAAATCAATTTTATTGAATACCAACCAGATAGGTTTTTGATATAAATTTATATTATATTTTTTTAATTCGTTCATGACAATCTTAATATTATCAATTGGATTGGATCCATTGGTCGGTGCAATATCAACAATATGTAATAGTATTTTACATCTTTCTAGATGTTTTAAAAAATGAATTCCTAATCCTATACCTTGAGAAGCATTTTTAATTATTCCTGGAATATCAGCTATTATGAATTTTTTAGTATTATATAAGACACTACCTAAAACAGGATTGAGTGTTGTAAAAGGATATGATGCAATTTTTGTTTTTGCACCAGACATTATTGTTACTAAAGTAGATTTTCCAGCATTAGGCATTCCTAAAGTTCCAACATCTGCAATTAAAATTAACTCCAATTGGAGATTAAGTTTTTCTCCTGTAGTGCCTAAAGTTCTTTTCCGAGGAGTTCTATTAGTAGAAGATTTGAATCTTGCATTTCCTAATCCATGCCAACCGCCTTTAGCTAGTAAAATTTTTTGATTGTGTTGAATTAAATCACTTATAATTTCACGAGTTTCATAATTAATAATTTTGGTTCCAATAGGTACCTCAATAACTATACTGCGTCCTTTTTTTCCAGAGCAATTTTTACTCAATCCATCTTGACCATTTTGAGCTTGAAATATTTTTTTAAACCTCAGATCTATTAAAGTATTTAAATTTCTATTTGATTTTATCCAAATATTTCCCCCATCTCCTCCATCCCCTCCATCTGGTCCTCCTTTAGGAATATATTTTTCTCTTCTAAAACTAATACATCCATTTCCACCATTTCCTGCAATAACTTGAATTATAGTTTGATCAATAAATTTCATTATTTTTCCGTACAAAAATTTTTTTAAAATATATATATATATATTAATATAATCTTTAACGTGCACTTAAAGATGACATAGTGATAAAAGTGGATATATTTTCTTTACGTATATTTCTTGAACTTAAAATATTTTGCAATAATAAATTAATCATTTAATCAAAAATCACTTTAAAATTATTTTACTATGCCAGTATTCTAAAAATAAAAATAGAATACCCCTGATAAGGGGTTTTCTATATATAAAATGATTATTTTTTTTAGTTTAAAATATTTATGTATTTTCTTTTTTTTAAGCCCTTTTTTTGAAATTGTACTTTTCCACTTATAATGGCAAAGATAGTATGATCTTTCCCGCAACCTGTGTTGTGACCGGGATGAAATTTAGTACCGCGTTGTTTTACAATAATACTCCCGGCTGAAACAAATTCACCACCAAAACATTTTACACCTAATCTTTGAGCATTAGAGTCTCGCCCATTTCGAGTTGATCCTCCTGCTTTTTTATGTGCCATACTGTATAATATCCTTAAATTTTAACAAATATTTATAATTTTTACATCAGTAAAATATTGACGATGTCCTTGTTGTTTTTTATAATGCTTACGACGATTAAATTTTATTATTTTAATTTTTTTTAATCTGCCATGTTTTTTAATGTGTGCTTGTATAATACCTTCTTTGACAAAGGGATTACCTATTTTAAGAGTATCTTTGTCTTTAATTAACAATACTTTCTTAAATTGTATTTTTGTGCCGATCGGTGTATTTATTTTTTCTAATCTAATGGTTTGATTTTTCATTACTCGGTATTGTTTTCCACCATTTACAAAAACTGCATACATACTTTCACTCCATCATAGAATATATGTCTAATATCTTATATTTTAAAATACTTTAATTTTTTTAAAACTATTAGAAAACAATTTATTTTATATTAATATCAGTACCTTCACTATTAAATTTTTTATATAATATACAATCATACTCATATAATATAAAAATATTATGTACGTGATTTTTTACATTTATCATTATTTTTTCTAGTAAGACTATGATTAATAAATTTATGTTTCTTGGAAATATTATTTATAATGTAGATTTATCATAACAAATAGTAAAATTATTTTTTCACTGATTTTTAGAAATTATATTAATGAATTTTAAATATGTTTAGATAATTTTTAAAATATTTTCTGTAATCGAATTCTTTCTATATAAAATAATATTCAATAAAAAAATTTTATATGAATTGGAATTTTGGACTAAACATTTATTTTAATATTAATATCGATGAGTCTTGTCCTGATATATTTTAATTAATGCATTTAATTTTTATTTTTTAGATTTCAGCGATTTTATTAAAATATTTCTCATATGATTGAGTTGACTATTATATATGATATAGTTTGGATCCGCTTGTTTAGATACTAGAAAAATATTGGTTTCAATTTGACTAGAAATAATTTTTTTATGTAAGTTCTACCTATACAACTGTATAAAGTTTAAATAATGATATTAATACAGTGTAATATTAATATTGTGATATTTAAATTTCTTGGTCTTTTCTATTTTAAATTTTTTCAAAAAAATTTTAGCCTGATGGCAGGAAGTAAAAAATTCTAAAAATCTCAGCAGATATTTTAATGTTTTTTTATTCAATGATTATAGAAAATAAGTAATTACCCGCTTAGTATCAATAGATAATTTTTTATTCTGTATTTTTACTATTCAAAAAAAAATAGACACTTTAATAGTGATTAAAATATTTTTTATTATCAAAAATATTGTTTCAAATGCGTTTTGTTAATATTTTTATGAGTACAATGAGTCGTCTAGTATCTTCCATCTAGATGTAAAAAAATAGCTTGTTAAAATTTTATATTTTTGTGCATAAATATTTTATCTGTATATTAATCAGTTTCTTTTTCATTAAAAAATGTATTTTAATATATTACATATATTAAGAAAACAATAAGGTGTTTTTATCGTTTTGAATATTATTTTTTTTATTCCATTCTTCTATAGAATATGATTCGATTGATATGGCATGAATTTTTTTTTGAGTAATCATTTCTATTAAAAGGGTATAAATCATTTTTTGTTTTTTAACAGGACTCACTCCCTTAAAAATATCTCCTATAGCAATAATATTTATATGATTTTGATCGCCGGTCACGTAAGCGGTTTTTAAATTTAGTTTTTTTATTAATAAAAATTGTATTTTTTGTATATTCATTTTTATGCTCTTTAAAAGTAAAAAAATATTTTGATTAAACAATATTATATATAAAATATATACTTTATATTTTATTTTTCCTGTAAAAATATTTATATATAATATAAAAATTTTTTATTTCTATAAAATATTAAACATTGTATTAATAATAAGACTATTAGAAAATTTTTTTTTTCTCCTGATTAAAATTATTTTAAATTACTGTTTTTTTTATATATTATTGTTATAATTTTTTATCTCAATCATTCGGAACAAAATATAATATTACTTTTAATATTAGAATAAGATAAAATATTTTAAAAAATAACTATTTACTCTACTAAATTATAAAAAATATAATATTTAGTAATCGTGATGTTATTTAAAAATTTAAAATAATAAAATTATGAGGTTATATATGACTAATTTAATCCCTATGACTATAAGAGGTGCAGAAAAACTTCGTCAGGAACTAAAAGAATTAAAAAGTGTACGACGTCCTCGTATTATTCTTTCCATAGCTACTGCTAGAGCTCATGGTGATTTAAAAGAAAATGCTGAATATCATGCTGCACGTGAAGAGCAAGCTTTTTGCGAAGGTCGTATAAAAGATATTGAAAAAAAATTGTCTAAATCTCAAATTATAGATATTACTGCATTGACAAATAATGGACGAGTAATATTTGGCTCTACAGTAACAATTCTTAATATTAAGAATAATGAGCAGTTTACTTATCAAATCGTAGGTGATGATGAAGCAAATTTTAAAAAAAATTTAATTTCTGTAAATTCTCCTATGGCTAGAGGTTTAATCGGAAAAAATGTTAATATGATCACTACTATACGGGCTCCAAGTGGTAATATAGATTACAGAATTTTACAAGTAGAATATTTGTAGTTGATTATATATATAATAATTATTTAATTAAAAGTTAATACATTTTTAGAATATGTTTTAATTTTTTATTATATAATTCTTAATTAGATACTTCAATATTTTTATTAATTGACAAATAAAATATTTTTTAAAATAGATTTTTTAAAATAAGTAATAATATAGTGATAATATGACTTCTTCAAAAAAATCGCCCAGTTCCATGCGTTGGTTATTAGAACGTGCTAATGATAAATATATACAAGTAGCAAAAAAAAATAATATACGTTCAAGAGCTTGGTTTAAAATACAAGAAATTGATTGTAAGAATAAATTATTTAAATTAGGAATGAATATTATTGATTTAGGATCTTCACCAGGTAGTTGGTCGCAATATGCTCTTTCTAAAGTTCGATCGACAGGTCGTATTATAGCATGTGATATATTACCTATGAAGCCTATAAAGGGAGTTGAGTTTATTCAAGGTGATTTTCGAAATCAAGAAATTTTTAATCAGCTATTGCAATGTCTAAAAAGCACTCAATTTCATTTAGTGCTGTCAGATATGGCACCGAATATAACAGGACATGCTTCTATTGATATACCCAATGCGATGAATTTATGTCATTTAGCATTAAAGATATCAAATCTTACACTATCTAAAAAAGGTGTGTTTTTAGTAAAAGCATTTCAAGGAAAAGGTTTTAATGAACTTTATCAGGAAATTAAAATTTTATTTTCAAAAGTTAAAATTTGCAAACCAAATACTTCTCGGTCAAGATCGCGAGAAATTTTCATTTTAGCAACCAGATGAAATATAGTAATCTGTGTTTTTTTAAAATAGATGTAATGAGAGGTTGTTCCCTTGAGTGACATGGTTAAAAACCTTATTTTTTGGTTAGTCATCACGGTTTTATTAATGTCTATCTTTCAGAGTGTTAACTCTAATGATATTAGGCATCATAGAATTAGTTATTCTACTTTTTTATCAGAAGTAAATCAAGATCAAATTCATGAAGCAAGTATTAATGGTCGTGTAATTAATGTAACTAAAAAGGATAGTAGCAAATATATTACTTATATTCCCATTCATGATTCGAAGTTATTAGATAATCTTTTGACTAAAAATGTCAAAGTAGTTGGTGAATTACCTGAAGAACCCAGTCTTATTGCTTCTATTTTTATTTCTTGGTTTCCAATGTTATTGTTAATTGGCGTATGGATTTTTTTTATGCGTCAAATGCAGATGGGTGGCGGAAAAGGTGCTATGTCATTTGGAAAAAGTAAAGCGCGCATGTTGCCAGAAGATCAAATACAAACAACTTTTTCTGATGTTGCAGGATGCGATGAAGCGAAAGAAGAGGTTAGTGAATTAATTGAATATCTAAAAGAACCTGCTCGATTTCAGAAATTAGGTGGTAAAATACCAAAAGGTATATTAATGGTTGGTCCACCTGGTACTGGAAAAACTTTACTTGCAAAAGCTATAGCTGGAGAGGCAAAAGTTCCTTTTTTTACTATTTCTGGTTCTGATTTTGTCGAAATGTTTGTTGGTGTAGGTGCTTCTCGAGTAAGAGATATGTTTGAACATGCCAGAAAATCAGCTCCATGTATTATTTTTATTGATGAGATTGATGCAGTAGGTCGTCAAAGAGGGGCTGGATTGGGTGGTGGACATGATGAAAGAGAACAAACACTGAATCAAATGTTAGTTGAAATGGATGGTTTTGATGGTAATGAAGGTATTATTTTAATTGCAGCAACTAATCGACCAGATGTATTGGATCCTGCTTTGTTACGTCCTGGTCGTTTTGATAGACAAGTTATTGTAGCATTACCAGATATTCGTGGAAGAGAACAAATATTACAAGTTCATATGAGAAAAGTGCCATTGTCAAAAGATGTGGATTCTATGATTATTGCACGTGGTACGCCGGGTTTTTCTGGTGCTGATTTGGCTAATCTTGTCAACGAAGCAGCTCTTTTTGCGGCTCGGCTTAATAATAGTGTTGTTTCTATGATGGAATTGGAAAAAGCTAAAGACAAGATTATGATGGGCTCAGAAAGAAGATCTATGGTGATGAGTGATTTTCAAAAAGAATCAACTGCATATCATGAATCTGGTCATGTTATTATTGGCAGATTAGTACCTCAACACGATCCAGCACATAAAGTTACTATTATTCCAAGAGGAAGAGCTTTAGGAGTAACATTTTTTTTACCAGAATCCGATACATTTAGTATCAGCCGTGAAAAATTAGAAAGTCAAATATCAACTCTTTATGGAGGTCGTTTAGCAGAAGAAATTATTTATGGAGCGAAAAATGTTTCTACTGGAGCTTTTAATGATATTAAAGTAGCGACTAGTTTAGCTCGAAATATGGTTACCCAGTGGGGGTTTTCTGATAAACTTGGACCGTTACTCTATGCGGAAGAAGAAGGAGAAGTGTTTTTAGGACGCCAAGTATCTCAAGCAAAACATATGTCTGATGAAACTGCTAGAATTATTGATGAAGAAGTGAAATTGTTAATTGAAGTAAATTATAATCGCGCAAAAAATATATTGAATAAGAATATAGATATTTTACATGCTATGAAAGATGCATTAATAAAGTATGAGACTATTGATGCCTTACAAATTGATGATTTGATGGCGCGGAGACAAGTACGAGAACCAAAAGGGTGGAAATAAAGAACATAATTCAATAGTTTGTAGATTATATAAGAATATAATATTTTTTTATTATTGTAAGTATGAATTTCTTGTTATTAGATAATTATTGTTATGATTAGTAAAATAAGATGAAGTAATAAAATTATATAACTTCATCTTATTTTTATATCTTCAAAGTTTTTTATAAAAATAATTTTTATAACAAAATTGCATAAAAAATTTTTTCAAGAAGATAAAGAAAAATATTTTTATTATTAGAGCGATACACATTACCATAATGTATATTGCAATCTTTTATAGAATCGGGTATTTTATCATCAAGTATTATATTTACTATATTAAATGCATAATAATCTATTTTTATGTTTCTACAAAAATATATTTTATATTATCTAAAAATATTATGATACTGTTTTAAAAAAAATTTTTATTCATTGCAACATTTTCTAATTTTATATTTATATAAATATTTTAAAAATATTTAGTATAGTAAAAAATTTTTCTTGAAAATAAACATGAATAAATAGTTATAAACAATAAATTATTTAATATAATATATTTTTATAGGACATATAAAATATGTAACAGTATTGAAAATAGTCAATTTAATTATATAAAATTATCGCTGTCTCATGATTAATGTTATTATATTTAAATATTCATAATATTAATAAAACATTAAAGGTTTTATTGTACAATAAATAAAATTTGTTTTTTAAAAAATAACATTATAAAAATTTTATATAAAATTTATAGACAGAAAATGATAAGGTATAACATATTTAATTATTCAATAATTAATGAATATACATAAATATTTAAAATATATATATTTTAAATATAAACAATAATTATTTTAATAATATAATAACAATACATTAAAATAAAATATATTTTACACATTAATATAAAAAGGAAAATATTATATGTATTTATTTTTTTTAGTATTGTTTATACTCATTTCTTTTGTTTTAATTGCTTTTATTTTATTACAGCCAAGACAAGGATTTAATAAAATAAATAATTTTAGTTCTAAAAATAATTTAACTCTTTTTGGTAATATGTATCGCAATAATCTCGTAATTAATATTATTAGTATTTTTTCTTTTTTATTTTTAATATTCAGTATTATTTTATGCAATATTAATAATAACACAATAAAAAGTAATTTTTTTCAGGAACAAAACACAAAAATTATTAATTATCATCAAAAATTAGATGATATAAAAAAATAAAAAATGTTCGATAAATATCACTTAATTTTTTTAAAAAAAGAGTTTTTATCTATTTTATTTAAGCCGAGGTGGTGAAATTGGTAAACACGCTATCTTGAGGGGGTAGTACTGAATAAGTATATGGGTTCAAATCCCATCCTCGGCAATAATAGATAATAATACATCTATGATATAAATTGTATATAATGTCTATCAAAAATTAATATAAATTTTTTTTTATTAATACTTCACACATATAGTATAACAAATCATACCTCGAATTTTCGGGGTTTTTTATTTAGAATATTTAAAATTTTAATTAAAAATTACATAAAATAAAACTTTATTTTATTTACGTTGCCTTGATATCAATATTAGAATTTATAACTTTTGATAATTACAAAATGAATGTATTATTTTTTTTCAATAATGCATATTTTATAATTTACACCTGCAAAATAAGTTTTTTTGCAAAAGTGTTATTTTGAGGCTTACTAAGATGAATAAAGAAATCTTAGCAGTGGTAGAAGCTGTTTCTAATGAAAAATCTTTGCCCCGTGAAAAAATTTTTGAAGCTTTAGAAATTGCATTAGCAACAGCAACCAAGAAAAAACATGAACAAGAAATTGATGTAAGAGTGAGTATTAATCGTAAAACAGGAGATTTTAGTACTTTTCGCCGATGGACAGTAGTTGAGATAGTGACACAGCCTACTAGAGAGATTACTTTAGAAGCTGCTTGTTTTGAAAGTGAACAAGTAGAATTAAATGATCAAATAGAGGATAAGATAGAATCTGTTATGTTTGACAGGATTACTACTCAAACTGCAAAACAAGTGATTGTTCAAAAGGTAAGAGAAGCGGAACGCGCTATGTTAGTCGATCAGTTTCGTAAATATACCGGTGAAATTGTTACTGGTATAGTAAAAAAAATTTATCGAGATAATTTAACATTAGATTTAGGTAATAATGCTGAGGCATTAATTTTACGTGAAGGCATGTTACCAAGAGAAAATTTTCGACCAGGGGATAGAGTGCGTGGTGTTTTATATGGAGTGTATCCAGACGCTCGTGGTGCTCAGTTATTTATCAGTCGATCTAAACCTGAAATGCTAATCGAATTGTTTAGAATAGAAGTTCCTGAAATCGGAGAAGAGTTAATTGAAATAAAAGCAGCGGCACGCGACCCTGGTTCTAGAGCTAAAATAGCAGTCAAAACAAATGATAAACGCATTGATCCTATTGGTGCATGCGTAGGTATGAGAGGAGCTAGAGTACAGGCAGTATCCAGTGAATTATGTGGTGAACGTATTGATGTTATTTTATGGGATGATAATCCAGCACAATTTGTTATTAATGCTATGGCGCCTGCAGAAGTCGCGGCTATTATAGTGGATGAAGATCATCATATTATGGATATTGCAGTAGATGCAAATCATTTAGCTCAGGCTATTGGACGTAATGGTCAAAATGTTCGTTTAGCTTCTCAAATCAGCGGTTGGGAATTAAATGTTATGACTACAGAAGATCTTCATACTAAGCATGAACAAGAAGCGCATGTGGCTTTTCATCTTTTTAAAAAATATCTAAATGTTGATGAGAAAATTATTAATATTTTAGTAAAAGAAGGTTTTTCTTCTCTTGAAGAATTAGTATATATACCATTTAATGAATTATTAACTATCAAAGATTTAACTAAAAAAGAATTGAAATTAGTACGAGAAAGAGCAAGATGTGGATTAACTGTGATAGAAAGAGAGAATAAAAATAAAGTATGTAAAAAAAAACCTGCAGAGAACTTATTAAATATTAATGGGATGAATACATCCTTGGCTTTACAATTATCTGAAAAAAATATATTTACCTTAGAAGAATTAGCTGATCAAGGGATAGATGATTTAATAGATATTGAGGGTTTAGATTCTAAAAAAGCGGGTATGATAATTATGGCCGCACGTAATATTTGTTGGTTTGGTGGTAAAGTCTGATAATAGGAATAAATAGTATGATAGATGTTAGTTTAAAAGTTTTATCTAGTGAAATGAAAATATCAATTCCTAATTTGATAGAAAAATTATTTTCTATTGGTATATCTAAAAATGCAAACGACTCTATTAGTATAGAAGAAAAAAATGCTTTATTAAAATATTTAGATAAAGAAAAAAAAACAAATTTAAATACATTCATTTTACAAAGAAAAACTCGTACTACTTTGAATGTCGCAACAGTAGGTGGAAAAAATAAATCTATTCAAGTAGAAGTTAGAAAAAAAAGAACTTATTTAAAGGATATTAAAATTAATACGGAAAATACGTTAAACGATAATAAAAGAAATAAACAATCTATAAAAAACAAATTCTTAATATCGAAAAATAACAAAGATAATATATCCACACATGATACTACATATTCAAAATTATCTTCTAAAGTAAATGCTTTTTCTGATATAAAAAAATCTAATCATCTTGTAAGAGATACAAGAAAAACACAGTTAAAAAAAAATATAGAACTGTATGAAAAAGTAACCAATGTAAAAAAGAAAGTAAAAGAAAACATAAAAAATTGGACTATTAATCAAAATGTAAAAAAAGATTATCATTTGACAACTTTCTTGCATGCGCGACATATAGAAGATGACAATGATCGTGAAATAGAAAATGATAACAAGAATCGCATTCGTAATGCAAAAAATTATCGTCAAAAGAAAAATAAAAAACAGAATTATAGTGGTAAAAATTTAAAAGAAGATCTTTATCTGAATGAAAAAAATAAAAAAAGTAAAATTTCAAATAATCATTCTTCTTTATTACAACAAGTTTTTCAAAAACCAAAATGCATTATTAATAGAGATGTAGTTATTAATGATACTATAACATTATCTGATTTAGCGAATAAAATGGCTATAAAAAGTACAGAGGTTATTAAAACCATGATTAATATGGGTTTTTCTGGAGAAATTAATCAGGTTATTGATCAAGATACAGCTCAATTAATTGCGGAGGAAATGGGTCACAAAGTTATATTACATAAGGATAATGAATTAGAAGAAAAAATTATGAAGGATAGAGATATAGGTAACAATATTTTGTTAACTCGCTCACCTGTTGTAACTATAATGGGACATGTAGATCATGGGAAAACGTCCTTATTGGATTATATTCGGTCTACAAAAATTACTGATAATGAAGCTGGAGGCATTACTCAGCATATTGGCGCTTATCATGTTAAAACAGAATTAGGATCTATTACCTTTTTGGATACACCGGGGCATTCAGCATTTACTGCTATGCGATCTCGAGGTGTAAAAATTACAGATCTTGTAGTTTTAGTAGTGGCAGCCGATGATGGAGTTATGCCACAAACTATAGAAGCCATTCAACATGCTAAAGAGGCTCATGTTCCTGTTATAGTAGCAATTAATAAAATCGATCAGATAGAATCGGATGTTAATAAAGTTAAAAACGATTTAATGAAATATAATATTGTTCCTGAAGATTGGGGTGGTGATAACATATTCATACCTATTTCCGCAAAAACAGGAGAAGGTATTGATCAATTATTAAATGCAATCTTATTGCAAGCCGAAATTTTAGAATTAAAAGCGATTACTAACGGGATGGCAGAAGGGGTTGTGATAGAGTCTTTCTTAGATAAAGGTAGAGGGCCGGTAGCTACTATTTTAGTGCAAAAAGGAACTTTAAATAAAGGTGATGTTATATTGTGTGGATTAGAATATGGACGAATTAAAACGTTAAGAAATGAAATGGGGTGCGAAATTAAAAAAGCCGGGCCATCTTTGCCTGTAGAAGTATTAGGTTTATCTAAAGTACCATTTTCAGGTGATATCGTCACAGTAGTTCGTAATGAAAAAAAAGCTAGAGAAGTCGCATGTTATCGTAAAAATAAATATCGTGAAAATAAATTAGCTAATCAAACTCGTTCTAGTTTAGAAAATATGTTTGAAAATATAAATAAAAATCATATTTCTGAATTAAAAATTATTCTTAAATCTGATGTACAAGGTTCTCTAGAAGCGATTTCTAGTGCTTTAATGAAATTATCTACTAATGAAGTTATGGTGAATATTATAGGTTTGGGAATTGGTAGCATTACAGAAACTGATGCTTCTTTAGCTCTTGCTTCTAATGCTATTATATTAGGTTTTAACGTGCGAGCAGATGCTACGGCAAAAAAAATTATTGATTCAGAAGATTTAGATCTGCGTTATTATTCGGTTATTTATAATTTAATTGATGAAGTAAAATTAGCTATGACCGGTCTGTTGTCACCAGAATATAAGCAAAATATTGTCGGTTTAGCTCAAGTTAGAAATATATTTAAATCTCCTAAATTTGGTTTTATTGCTGGTTGTATGGTTGTGGAAGGTGTAATGAAGAGAAATAGCCCCATTCGTGTATTAAGAGATAATATTGTCATATATGAAGGGGAATTAGAATCATTACGTCGATTTAAAGAAGATGTAAATGAAGTGCGTAATGGAATAGAATGTGGTATTGCTGTAAAAAATTATAACGATATACGTATTGGAGATAATATAGAAGCTTTTGAAGTTAAAGAAATTAAAAGAACCATGTAAATAATATATTAATTCATTATACATCCACTAAAATATATAAACATATTTTTATATATTTTTTTTAAGCACATTATTTTAAATATTGGTAATATCATGGTGGAAAAATTATTTAATCGTGCTTCTCGTATTTCTCAAGAATTACAGAAAAAAATTGCTGTTATTATACAATATTCATTAAATGATCCACGTATTAATACATTTATAACAGTATCAGAAGTTAAGCTATCAAAAGATTTATCTTATGCTCAAGTGTTTGTAAGTTTTTTACAAAATAATAAAAAAAATGAAATAAAAAAAATTTTGATCATATTAAATAAAGCAGTCAGTTATATTCGTAAATTATTATGCAAACAAACACGATTACGTATTATCCCGAATATTGTTTTTCATCATGATGATTCGTTTGTAAAAGCTGATAAGATATCTATGATATTAGCTAATATAATAAAAAAAAATACAGTATGTTTATAAATTATATCAAGGATATATAGATGTTTTTTTTTAAAAAGCGAAACGTTCATGGATTATTATTATTGGATAAGCCTAAAGGAGTGTCTTCTAATTATATTTTACAAAAAGTAAAACGTATTTTTCATGCTAAAAAAGCTGGATATACTGGTACTTTAGATCCATTAGCCACTGGAATGTTGCCTATTTGTTTTGGAGAAACTACAAAATTTTCCCACTATTTAACTGATTCTCAAAAAAAATATCATGTAGTTGCAAAACTAGGCGAAAAAACTACTACATCTGATTCGTGCGGTGCGCTATTAGAAAAGCGTTCTGTATCTTTTTCACTTATACAACTTCATGCATCTATAAATGAATTAACTGGATTAATTGATCAGATTCCTTCGATGTACTCTGCTATTAAATATCATGGTAAACCGTTATACAAATATGCAAGACAGGGATTAACAATCAATCGGAAGATGAGAAAAATATTTATATATAAAATTGATTTGATTAATTATGCAAATAATGTAATTGAGCTTTATGTACATTGTTCAAAAGGTACTTATATTCGCACTCTCATAGAGGATTTAGGGGAAAAATTAGGTTGTGGCGCTCATATAACGTTTTTACGCCGTTTACAAGTAGCTTCCTATATTCATTCTCAATTAGTCAATATGATAGATTTATACAAATCTTTTAATAGGAATGATATCTATAATATTGATATATTCAAAAAATTAGATCAATTTTTAATGCCAATTGATAGTCCTGTATCTTTTTTACCTAAAATATTTTTTTCTATTCAGCAAACATTGTGTTTTCAATTAGGTCAGAAAGTTTGTTTTATATGTGATATTAAAAATAGTTTAGTTAGAGTAATAGATACAGAAACACGAAAATTTTTGGGTTTAGGTAAAATTAATAGTGAAAATTTTGTAATACCACATCGTTTAGTTTCTACTATGCAGGGGTAATGTATTCGCTTTTAAAATAAAGATGGGCATGATATGATTTTCAAGTAATTTTACTATATGAAATAATATTTAATTTTAATGTAAAACATATGGGGTTTTATATGTCTCTTAGTATGATAGATAGGAAAAAAATTATTTTAAAATATGGTAAAAATAATAAAGATACTGGTATGACAGAAGTACAAATTGCATTATTAACACATCAAATTAATGATTTACAAGAGCATTTTTCTCAACATACGAAAGATCATGGTAGTCGCAGGGGGCTTTTGCGTATGGTTTCAAATCGTCGTAAATTATTAGATTATTTAAAGCGTAAAAAAATATGTCGTTACACTATGTTAATTGAACATTTAAATTTAAGACGATAAATCATCTACTTAGAAGTATTTATGACAGAATTTTAATATATATATTGATATACAAGCTAATTCTATATTTTTTATAAAGGGCTTTATTAGCCCTTTTTTTTGCATGTTTTATTTAAGTAAATTAATATTAAAAATATAATTTTATCTTATACATGATAAATAATTATATTTATATTTTATGAATATAAGATTGTTAGTAACAATAACCAATTTATGAATGTAAATTCATTAAAATAATTTTTTTAAGGATATTATTTTGCTTAATCCTATTGTACGTAAATTTCAATATGGTCAACACACTATTACTTTAGAAACTGGTATAATGGCCAGGCAAGCTACATCAGCTGTTATGGCTAGTATGGATGATACTGCTGTATTTATTACTGTTGTTGGGCAAAAAAAAATACATATTGGACAAAAATTTTTTCCTTTAACTGTAAATTATCAAGAACGTACATATGCAGCAGGTCGTATACCTGGTGGTTTTTTTAGAAGGGAAGGTCGTCCTAGTGAGAATGAAATATTAATAGCAAGATTGATTGACAGACCTATTAGACCTCTTTTTCCAAAAGGTTTTTTAAACGAAATTCAAATTATAGCTACCGTGGTTTCAGTTAACCCTCAAATTAATCCAGATATAATTTCTATTATTGGTGCGTCAGCTGCTCTTAGTTTATCGGGCATACCCTTTTACGGCCCTATAGGAGCTGCAAGAGTAGGCTATATTAATCATCAATATGTATTGAATCCTACTAGTGATGATATGAAATTGAGTTCTTTAGATTTGGTAATTTCCGGGACTCATAATGCTGTTCTGATGGTAGAAGCTGAATCCAATATTATGAATGAAAAACAAATTCTTAATGCGATTATGTTTGGTCATCAACAACAAAAAGTTGTCATTGATAATATTCGTTCATTATCTAATGAAGCTAGAAAATTACCTTGGGTAGTTTCTTATCCTGAAATAAACAAAGGGCTGGAACAAAAAATTGTCATATTGTCTCAATCGAAAATCAGTGCCGCTTATTCTATTTTAAATAAGCAAGAAAGATGTGAAAAATTAAATATTATTAGAGAGGAATTAATTGAATTACTCATTAATGATCATGATAATATTAATATAACAGACATTGAAGATATTTTTCATGAAATTGAAAAAAAAATTGTTCGTAAACGTATATTAAATAATGAAAATCGTATTGATGGGCGTGAAAAAGATATGATTCGTGCTTTAGATGTACGAACAGGGATTTTGCCTCGTACGCATGGTTCCGCGTTGTTTACTAGAGGTGAAACTCAATCTTTAGTATCTGTTACTTTAGGAACATCTCGAGATGCACAAAATTTAGATGAGTTGTTAGGAGATAGAACAGATAATTTTTTATTTCATTATAATTTCCCCCCTTATTCTGTCGGAGAGATAGGAACTATAGGCTCACCAAAAAGACGAGAAGTAGGACATGGCCGATTAGCGAAGAGAAGTTTGTTAGCTGTAATGCCTACATTAGATGATTTCCCTTATACTATTAGAATTGTTTCTGAAATCACTGAATCAAATGGTTCCTCTTCTATGGCTTCTGTATGTGGAGCTTCTTTAGCGCTAATGGATGCTGGTGTACCTATAAAAGCAGCTGTAGCGGGAATATCTATGGGTTTAGTAAAAGAAGGTGATACATATGTATTGTTATCAGATATATTGGGTGATGAAGATCATTTAGGAGATATGGATTTTAAAGTGTCTGGCACAGAAGATGGAATTACAGCATTACAAATGGATATTAAAATAGAAGGAATTACTAGCGAAATTATGAAGCTAGCCTTAAATCAAGCTAAATCAGCTCGATTACATATCTTGAATGTCATGAAAAAAGCATTGAGCACACCAAAAAAAGACATTTCTGCATTCGCACCGCGTATTCATACAATTAAAATTAACCCTGAAAAAATTAAAGATGTTATAGGTAAAGGAGGGTCTGTTATTCGTATGTTAACGGAAGAAACAGGAACTGTTATCGAAATAGAAGATGATGGCACAGTAAAAATATCTGCTACGATTGGAGAGAAAGTAAAAAATGCAATTCGTAGAATTGAAGAAATTACAGCAGATATTGAAATTGGTCAAATTTATTCTGGTAAGGTAACAAGAATTGTTGATTTTGGAGCTTTTATTTCTATTGGTTTTGGAAAAGAAGGTTTAGTGCATATTTCACAAATTTCTGATAAAAGAGTTGATAAAGTTATTAATCATTTACATCTTGACCAAGTAGTGCTTGTAAAAGTATTGGAAATAGATCGTCAAAATCGTTTAAGATTAAGTATGAAAGAAGTAGAACATACTATCAAGCATAATAAATCTATCAAAAATACTATTATCTGATATAATTTAATATATAATATAATTCTTTCAATAAAATATAGATTTATATCTCATCAAATAGTACCATTTGAATAATACAAGCAATATAAAATTAATTTTTTAAAATTCTACTGTATTATCATATATATATTTTAAAAAAATAAATTTTAATTCATTGCTAATGTGATTTTTTAGTAATATATATTATATATCTAAAAATTCATTAGCAATCATTAATAAATATCAAAATTAATTTTGATATTGATCGAATCATTAATTTTTTTATTTATTACATCATATAATTTGAGCCGGTTCACACCTTTCCATGAGAATAAATAAATATTTTCATCATTAGCTATGTAGACTGGCCACTGTAACTAAAAAGGCATATCTACTGAATGACTCATATTGAAAGCACATTTTCTTCACTTGGTTTAAATCCATTTTTAATTCAATCTTTAACTGAAATGGGATATGTTAAACCATCTCCTATCCAATCGTCTTGTATTCCTCTTCTATTAAAAGGACAAGATGTACTGGGTATGGCGCAAACAGGTAGTGGAAAAACAGCTGCTTTTTCTCTACCTTTATTACATAATTTAAATATTAGCTTAAAAGCACCGCAAATATTAGTATTAGCTCCTACAAGAGAGTTAGCAGTACAAGTGGCAGAAGCTTTTGCATCTTTCTCAAAATATATTGTGGGAATTAAAGTGCTGCCTTTATATGGTGGCCAAAGATACGAATTACAATTGAGAGCACTGCGTCAAGGTCCGCAAATTGTTGTAGGTACTCCTGGAAGATTATTAGATCATTTAAAAAGAGGTACTCTGAATCTTTCAAATTTACATGGATTAGTTTTAGATGAAGCTGATGAAATGTTACGTATGGGTTTTATAGAAGATGTAGAAAATATATTAGCACAAATCCCCAAAGAACATCAAACAGCATTATTTTCAGCTACGATGCCAGAAGCCATACGTCGTATTTCTAAACGATTTATGAAAAATCCAAAAGAAATTAAAATACAATCTAATATAACAACACGACCAGATATAAAACAAAGTCATTGGATGGTGCATGGTAAAAAGACTGATGCTTTAATTCGTTTTTTAGAAGTGGAAGATTTTTCGGCTACTATTATTTTTGTAAGAACAAAGAATGCAACCTTAGAAGTCTCTGAAGCATTAGAACATAATGGTTATAATAGTGCCGCATTAAATGGAGATATGAATCAATCATTACGAGAACAAACATTAGATAGATTAAAAAACGGTCGTTTAGATATATTGATTGCCACAGATGTTGCTGCTAGAGGTTTGGATGTAGATCGGATTAGTTTTGTGATTAATTATGATATTCCCATGGATGCTGAATCATATGTACATAGAATAGGTCGAACAGGTCGAGCAGGTCGAGCAGGTCGAGCGTTGTTGTTTGTAGAATATCGTGAACGACGTTTGTTACGTAATATAGAGAGAATAACTAAGCATTCTATTCCAGAAGTACAATTGCCTAATATTGATATTTTATCTCAAAAACGCCTCGAAAAATTCTCGAAAAAAGTACAACAACAACTTGAGAGTCGAGATTTAGAACAGTATAGTGCTTTATTAGATAAATTATATATTACAGATGACTTAGATATTAAAATTTTAGCTGCAGCTTTGCTAAAAATGGCACAAGGTGAACGTCCTTTAATTATTAAAAAAGATTTATTACACCGCTCTTCTCGTGAATATATAAATAAAGACAATTATAAGCGCGATGATGTTCGCAATAATAAAATGCGTCGTGAACGTCGTGATATAAAAAATACAGATATATATCGTATTGAAGTAGGACGCAATGATGGTGTAGAAGTGCGTCATATTGTTGGGGCTATTGCTAACGAAGGTGATATTAGTAGTCGTTATATCGGTAATATAAGATTGTTTTCTACTTATTCTACAATTGAAATACCTAAACGAGTGTCTAGAGATTTATTAAAAAATTGTATTCGTACTCGTATTTTAAATAAACCAATAAATATGCATTTATTTAATGATACTCAGTCATATAATGGAAAAACAGTTCGTCGTGTTTTTATGAACAAAGATAAAACAAATGTGCGTCGCTTGTCAGAATATAACACAAAAAGATCAAATGTTCTGAAAAAATAATGCAAATATTTTACAAAAAAATATAAGATTTTTTATGCCGCTTTGCGGCATATTTATTATATAAATAATAATCTTATATACTACATATAAAACATTTTATGTTATACACATAATATAAATAAATTTTTTTGTTAAATACATATTTTAATTTTTTATCAAATATGCCATAGCTTCAATTTCAATATCTGCATCTTTAGGAAGAGCACTAATTTCCACACAAGATCGTGCAGGAAAATTTGCTTTGTTTTCTATAAAAAATTTTTTATATATATCATTCACAATATGCATGTTTTTAAGATCAGTTAAAAAAATAGTTGTTTTAATAATATCTTTAACTTCTAAGCCTGCTGCATGAATAATAGATTGAATATTTTTTAATACAATATTTGTTTGTTCTTTTATATTTTTTGGTATTTTTTGAGATTTTATATCAATAGGTATTTGTCCAGAGATAATTAAAAAATTATCTATTTTTATTGCTTGTGAATATGGTCCAATAGCATGAGGGGCATTTTTAGTATCTATTATATAGCTCATAAATTATCACTTTTATTTAAAATTTGTATACAAGAATAGTATTATTAATACGATAAAACGATATTTTTATCAAATTCTTTTTCACAATATTTACATTTTAAATTCATATTGTTATGCTTATCTTTTATTAATGTAAAATTAGAAATAGCTGCTTGATTATGACTGATACAATTAGTATTTGGACAAATTAAAATGCGTTTTATTTGTTTTGGTAAATGAGGAAAAATTTTTCCGACTACGTTATATTGATTAATATAATTTACAGAGGCACATGGAGCATAAATAGCTAATTGATTAATTTGATCATCACTTAAAAAGGTATTTTCAATTTTTATGATATCTTTTTTCCCTAATTTTTTAGATGGTAAGTTAAAACCTATTGTGATGCGTTTTTCGGTTTCAGTGAGTCTAAATAATGAGAGAAGTTTAAAGCCAATATGTGCTGGAATATGGTCAATAACACTTCCTGTTCTAATAGCTTCTACCTGTAATTTGTTCATTGATATACAATCTTTTATATGTGTTTTTCTATTAATACGAGTGATAATATAGCCTGACGCGCATAAATACCATTTTCTGCTTGTTTAAAATACCAAGCATATGGTGTATGATCAACATCATAATTAATTTCGTCTATACGAGGTAATGGATGTAATATTTTTAGATTATTGCGTGCATGTTTTAAAGTAGCAGCATGTAGTACAAATTTAGATTTAGCATTAGCATATTCAGTAGAATCTAATCTTTCTTTTTGAATTCTTGTCATGTACAGAATATCTATTTCAGAAATAATATCTTCAAGATTATGGTATTTCTTCCAATGTATTTCTTTTTTGCACAGCATATCATTAATATAGCTAGGCATACTTAAAGCATCTGGTGAAATAAAAAAAAATTGATTATTTTGAAACTTTGCTAATGCTTGTGTTAATGAGTGTACCGTGCGTCCATATTTAAGATCACCGACCATAGCAATATTTAAATGATCCAATCTCGTTTGAGTTTCCTGAATCGTAAATAAATCTAGTAGTGTTTGTGTAGGATGCTGATTTGATCCGTCTCCAGCATTAAAGATTGGTACTCCATTGGAGTGTTCTGTAGCTAAACGTGCAGATCCTTCTTGCGGATGCCGAATAATAATTGCATCGGCATAAGAACTAATTACTGCAATAGTATCTGCTAATGTTTCTCCTTTTTTTTTTAAAGAAATATTATTACTATCAGAAAATCCTATTATTGATGCTCCTAAACGATAAATAGCAGTTTCAAAAGATAATCTTGTACGTGTTGATGCTTCAAAAAAACAACTAGCAATGATTTTGTTTTTTAATAAATTAGGTTGTGGGTTTTTTTTAAGAATAGCAGATTTTTTTAAAACTAATTCTAATTCACTACGTTGCAAATCATTTATGGAAATAATATTTTTTTTATATAATGAATTTCTCAATTTTTATTTTTCCTTGATAATGTCAGAAAAGATAATAGCAGATGTTCATATCATATAAAAATCCGAGAAAGTATGCGTATATAATATTTTATTTTTAAAAAGATTCTTAATTTTTTATATAAAGAATAATATGTTTGCATATCATTAATAATGATTATAAATTAATATTTTTTAATAAAGTCGATATCATTAAAGATTTTATAGTATGTAATCTATTTTCTGCTTGTTCAAAAATAATGTTTTCATTCTCTTGAAAAACATCATCAGTAATTTCCATACCTTTTTCCAATCCATATTTTTTCAACATTGATTTTCCTATTTTTGTTTTTTGATTATGTAAAGCTGGTAAGCAATGTAATATTTTTATGTTTTTATTATTACTGAGATGAAGCATTGATTGATTTACTTGATATTTTTTTAATAATTTTATTCTTTTTTGCCATACTGTTTCTATTTCCCCCATAGATACCCAGACATCAGTATAAATGAAATCTACATCTTTAACTCCTTCTGAAATATTTTCAGTACAAATAATTTTACCATTATTTTTTAGAGCTTTTTTTTGACATACAATAAAAAGATTTTTGTCTGGCCAACATTCTTTTGGAGCAACTAATCTTAAATCCAATCCTACTAATGAAGCCGCTTCTAAAAAACTATTTCCCATATTATTACGGGCATCACCGACATATGCGCATTTTATTTCACAAAACAATTTATTAGGCATTATTTCTGTTATAGTTAACAAATCTGCAATTAATTGTGTTGGATGAAATGTATCAGTTAATCCATTCCAGACAGGCACTGTAGAATATTTTGAAAGCGTTTCTATTGTTTTATGACTATGACCGCGATACTCAATACCATCGTATAAACGACTTAATACTTTTGCAGTATCTTCTATAGATTCTTTTGTTCCGAGATGCGTGCTTCCAGGTCCAAGATATGTAACATGAGCCCCTTGATCGAAAGCGGCTACTTCAAAAGAACATCGTGTACGTGTAGATTCTTTTTCAAAAATTAAAGCAATATTTTTTTCTTTTAGTAGTTTTTTTTCTTCTTTATTTTTTTTATTTTTTTTTAACTTTTTTGCCAACATAATAACATTCTTTAGCTCTTGAGAAGTAATATTCATTAATCTTAAACAATGACGTTGATAAAGAGTGTTCATAGGTTTTCCTATATTATTCAAGTAAATATATAATAAAAGAATATTTTATGTGATAAATTATTTTTTATAGTATACGCAATAATTTTTTTATTTATTTAATATATAAATAGTTTATTATGTAATAATCTTTTTATATATAATTATTTTTAAAAAGTAACATAACTATAAAATTTTAACAATTATATTATTTTCACTAAAAATGAAATATTAATTTTTATTAATAAATAAGAAATATAAATTATAATTATTTTTTTATTATATGATAAATTATCATATTTATTATGCATAATTATTTTATTTACTTTTAGATTGATAGGATAGATTTATACAGAGAAATTATATGAAATTTTTAATAGATAATTATCAATTAAATACGCAATGTGTAGATTGCATTATAGTGGGTATATTTGAACAAAATCAACTAAGCATTTCGGCGAAATATTTAGATCAGTGTACTAATGGATATATTCTTTCATTAATAAAATTGGGCGATATTTCAGGAAAAATAGGACAAACACTTTTATTATATAATACACCAAATATTTCTGCTAAAAGAATTCTTTTAGTAGGTTGCGGTGAAAAATCGAATTTAAATAGAAAAAATTTTAAAAAAATATTAATAAAGAGCATAAAGATACTGAAAAAAAATTCTATAAAAAATATATTATATTGTTTTTCTGAATTATATATTAAAAATATTAATATATATTGGATGGTAAGAATATTTATAAAAAACATAACAGAATCTTTATATAATATTAAAAAGGTAAATAGTCTTATTGAAAGAAATGAAAATTTTGAATTAATATGTTTACATATATTAGATAAATGTGATTTTATTAAAGCAGAACTTGGTTTGAATCATGCTTTATCTATTGATAAAGGTGTAAGAGCTGCTAAAGATATAAGTAATCTTCCACCTAATATATGCAATCCTTTATATTTATCTAAAAAATCTCAAAGATTATCTCAAAAATACACCGATAACATTGAGGTTGAATTAATTAATGATAAAGATATGCAAAAATTAGGTATGAATGCTTATCTTGCAGTGAGTCGTGGATCTAAAAATAAACCAATAATGTCTATAATCAAATATTCTAATAATCAAATAAAAAATAATAAAGTTATTGCGTTAATTGGTAAAGGAGTAACATTTGATTCTGGTGGTATATCCATCAAACCATCATATCGTATGCACGAAATGAAATATGATATGTGTGGCGCTGCATCCGTTTATGGGTCGATGATTATGGCAGCTGATTTAAAATTACCTTTAACTATTATAGGAATATTAGCAGGTTGTGAAAATATGCCTGGTGGTAATGCTTTTAGACCGGGAGATGTATTAACTACAATGTCAGGCAAAACAGTAGAAATATTAAATACTGATGCAGAAGGTCGTTTAGTATTATGTGATGTTTTAACTTATGTTACAAAATTTTCTCCAGATATTGTTATTGATATCGCAACATTAACAGGAGCATGTGTTGTGGCATTAGGTAGTTATGCTAGTGGTTTATTTTCAAACGATAAAGAGTTATCTTCTCAATTAATCCATGCTTCCGTTCAAACTAGTGACAAAATATGGCAATTACCATTATTTAGAGAATACAAAAAAGAGTTATTTTCTAATATAGCGGATTTGTCGAATATAGGTAAAAGTGAGGCAGGCGCTAGTACTGCGGCTTTTTTTCTTTCACAGTTTATTGGTAAATATCAGTGGGCACATTTAGATATTGCAGGTACTGCTTGGAGATCTAGCATTAAAACAGGAGCTACAGGTCGACCAGTGGAATTATTATGTCAATTTTTGTTAAATCAATCAAAATTATTCAATGAATTTTAAAATATTAATTAATAATATTTTAAGTATTTGGCAATATTGCCTTTCATACAGAACGCAGTAAGAAATGATGGAAAAAATTTATAATCCTCAATTGATTGAAAGATCATTATATGATCTTTGGGAAAAAAATGGATATTTCAAACCCAATAATAATTTAGAAAAAGAGAGTTTTTGTATTATGATGCCACCTCCTAATATTACGGGAAGCTTGCATATGGGTCATGCTTTTCAACAAACTCTTATGGATATACTGATTCGTTATAATAGAATGCAAGGGAAAAACACGTTATGGCAAGTAGGTACAGATCATGCTGGAATAGCAACTCAAATCTTAGTTGAACGTAAAATAAAATTAGAAGAGAAAAAAAGTAAAAAAGATTATAATAGAGATGATTTTATTAAAAAAATATGGTTATGGAAAAGTGAATCTAGCACTCTTATTACACAGCAGATGCGTCGTTTAGGAAATTCAGTAGATTGGGATCTTGAAAAATTTACTTTAGATCCAGATATTTCTCTAGCGGTTAAAGAAGCTTTTATTATTTTATATAACAATCAATTTATTTACCAAAAAAAAAGATTAGTACATTGGGATTCGAATTTAGAAACAGTTGTTTCAGATTTAGAAGTAGAACATAAAACAATTAAAGGAAAAAAATGGTTTATTTCTTACTCGATTATTTATAAAAATTCTCTTGTGGATAATAATATAAAAAATTTAGTAGTAGCGACAACACGACCAGAAACTTTATTCGGTGACACAGCTATAGCTATAAATCCAAATGATCATCATCATAATCATTTAATCGGTCAATATGTTATTGTACCTTTAATTAATCGTATTATTCCTATAATTTCTGATAAACATGCAATTTTAGATAAAGGTACTGGTTGTGTAAAAATTACTCCTGCTCATGATTTTCATGATTATCAAGTAGGTTATCGTCATAAATTACCTATGATTAATATTTTTACTTTTGATGGAAAAATTAAAAAACAATCTGATATTTATGATTATCAGGGTATAAAATCGAATATTTATGATTCTTTTATTCCTTTAGATTTTCAAGATTTAGATATTTTATCTGCTAGAGACAAAGTTATTGAAGAAATAAAAAAAATTGGTTGTTTAGTTAAAATAGAAGAATCTGATATTGTAATTCCTTATAGTGATCGTAGTGGAGTTATAATTATTCCAATGTTAACTAATCAATGGTATTTAAAAACATCAGAATTATCAAAAAATGCTATTAATGCAGTAAAAAATAAAGAAATACAATTTATACCAAAACAATATACAAGAATGTATTTTTCTTGGATGAATAATATTGAGGATTGGTGTATTTCAAGGCAGTTATGGTGGGGGCACCGTATTCCTATTTGGTATGATAATAAAAAAAATATTTATGTTGGAAGAAATGAAAAAGAAATACGAAAAAAAAATAAATTATCCAATGAGATTATTTTAACACAAGAAAAAGATGTATTAGATACATGGTTTTCTTCAGCATTATGGACATTTTCTAGTTTAGGATGGCCTAAAAAAAATAAATTATTAAAAACATTTCATTCTACAAATGTATTAATCAGCGGTTTTGATATTATTTTTTTTTGGATTTCTCGTATGATCATGTTAACTATGTATTTTATGAAAGATGCACAAGGGAAGCCACAAGTACCATTTAAAACTGTTTATATAACAGGATTAATTCGTGATGAAAAAGGTCAAAAAATGTCTAAATCTAAAGGCAATGTTATTGATCCAATAGATATGATAGATGGAATTTCTTTATCAGAATTAATTGCTAAAAGAACTAAAAATTTAATTCAACCCAATATCATTAATATGATACGCAAAGATACAATAAAAAAATTCCCTACCGGTATTGAATCAACTGGTACAGATGCATTACGATTTACATTTGCAGCATTAGCATCTAATACGCGCGATATACATTGGGATATGAATAGGTTAAAAGGATATCGTAATTTTTGTAATAAACTCTGGAATGCTAGTCGTTTTGTTTTAATGCATACCAAGAATCATGATTTTTGTAATATATGCATAAAAAAAAATATTTTATTATTTAATCGGTGGGTGTTAGTAGAATTTAATAATACAGTAAAACTTTATCGAGAATCTATAGATACTTATCGTTTTGATATAGCGGCTAATACTTTGTATGATTTTATTTGGAATACTTTTTGTGATTGGTATTTAGAGTTTTCTAAAATAATTATTCAAAATGGCACATCTTTAGAAATTAACACCACTAAAAATATGCTAGTATATATATTAGAATCTTTATTAAGATTAGCTCATCCCATAATTCCGTTTATCACAGAAACAATTTGGCAAAATATAAAAATAATTAAAAAAATTAAAAATAATACAATTATGTTACAATCTTTTCCACAATATGAACCAAAATTGTTAGATTTAAAAGTTTTATATAGTGTTTGTTGGATTAAAAAAATAATTATTTTTCTCAGAAATATTCGGAATACTATGAATATTAGTTCATCAAAATTGTTACCTTTATTAGTGTATAATATTTCATATGAAAAAAAAATTATTATTGAAGAGAACATGTTATTTTTAAAAAAAATTGTTTATATAAAAAGCATAGATATTTTAGATAAAAAACATAATGATCCTTTATCAATTAAAAAAATTATTGATGGAGTAGAATTAATTGTACCTATATTACAAGTTATAGATATTAATTTAGAATTAAAACGTTTAAAAAAAGAGATATCTAAAATAGAAATATATATGCAAAAAAGTCAAAAAAAAATAATAAATGAAAAATTTTTACAGAATGCACCGAAAAGTATTATAGAAAAAGAAAAAGAAAATTTTATACGACTTAAAAAAATATATCAAAAATTGTCTTGTCATATAAAAAAATTTATTTATGCTTCTCAGAAACATAGAAAATAAATATTTTTTATAAAATGCTTTATATAATCTAATTTTTAAAAATACTAATATATTTAAATACAATTAATTATAGGCATATATTAAAATGTTAATTTTGCATAATCGTATCTCTAAAGCTGAATTAAAAAAACGTTTTTTATTTTCACAACAACCTCGTATTACAATTTCTTTTTATAAGTACTTTAATATTGTAAATATACAAAAATATCGTGATAATATTTATAAAAAATTTTTTAAATATCATGTTTTAGGAAGAGTTTACATTGCAAACGAAGGAATAAATGCACAAATTAGTATTCCTGTAAAATTTTATGATATTGTAAATAAAATAATACAAAGTTCTAATAGTTCATTAAAAAATATACGTATTAATAAAGCGCTGAATGATATTGGTCAATCATTTTGGGTTCTGTCTATTAAAATAAAAAAAAATATTGTAGCAGATGGAATAAAGAATACTACTTTTGATCCCTATGATACCGGTATATATCTACAAGCTCCTGAAGTGAATGCAATGATAAAAAATTCAAACACAATATTAGTAGATATGCGAAATTATTATGAATATAAAATAGGACACTTTGAGGGAGCGATTAATATCAAAAGTAACACTTTTCGTGAACAACTTCAGCTAATAATAAAATCGTTAGATTATGCAAAACATAAAAATATTATAATGTATTGTACCGGTGGCATTCGTTGTGAAAAAGCAACAGCATGGATGAAATTTCACGGTTTTAAAAACATTTATCATATAGAAGGGGGTATTATTGGTTATGTTAGTCATGCTAAAAAAAATAATTTACCAATTTTTTTTAAAGGAAAAATGTTTGTTTTTGATTATCGTATGAGCGAGAAAATTTCTCATGATGTAATATCTAAATGTCAACAATGTCATAGAAAAGAAGATACTTATACTAATTGTGCACATCATAAATGTCATCGTCTTTTTATTCAGTGCCATAGGTGTAGTATTCGTTTTTCTAATTGTTGTTCTATACAATGTATGAATAAAATAATAATATAAATATATTTTTATTAAAAATTTTTGAAAATATATTTTAAATTTTAAAAATAATGTTTATATCATTAAAATATTTTTAACCAATACTTTTTTCTAAACTTTCCCAATTGTTAATGTTTTTTTGTAGATTTTTTTCATATTTCTGTAATTGTTCTAGAATAGGAAGTTTTTCTGCAATAGGTTTTTTGAAAAAGTTTGGTTGATTTAATTGATTTTGTAATGTTTTAATTTTTAATTCTATCTTTTCTATTTCATGCAAGATAAGATTAATATCTTTTTTATTTTTTTTATGGTGTATTATATTATATTTATTTTTTTTGTTAGTATTTTTAGAAAGTTTTTTTTCTTTATTTTTTTTACTGATATTAATGTGTTTATTGTCTTTTTTAAAAAATTTATAATTGTCAAGATAAGAACTAATATTTCCGTTTTCCCTAAAAACCCAATATTTATTGACTGTATTTTTAATAAATTTTCTATCATGACTAACAATTATAACTGTTCCGGTATAGTCAATAATTATTTTTTCTAATAGCTCTAATGTATCTAAATCTAAGTCATTAGTCGGTTCATCTAGAATTAAAACATTACTTGGTTTTAGGAAAAGTCGTGCTAGTAACAATCTATTACATTCACCACCTGATAAAGTTTTTATTAAAATGTTTAATTTATTTGGTTGAAACAAAAATTTTTTTAAGTATCCTATTAAATATTGTTCTTTTCCATTTAAAGTAATTTTTTCTTGCCCACAATCGATATTATCTAAAATTGATTTATTCGGATTTAATGTTGCTCTATTTTGATCAAAGTATGCAATATTTGTTCCTGGTGTTTTATATATCTGTCCGTTATTAGGTTGTATTTGCCCTAATATAACTTTTATTAAAGTACTTTTACCACATCCATTATTTCCAATTAATCCAATTTTATCACCATTCTGTATAGTTTCAGAAAAATCTCTAATAATAGTTTTATTATTGATGATGATATTGATTTTTTTTAATTTAAAAATAATTTTTCCTATGTAAGTATGTATTTGGTTAATATTAATATTTTTTATATTTTCTATTTTTTTATAGTTAGCCTGAGTTTCTCTTAGTATTTTTATTTTTTTTATTCTACCTTCATTCCGTGTGCATCGAGCTTTTATACCTTTTTTAATCCATTTCTCTTCAATATCTAAATTATGATCAAACAATTTTTTATGAATTGTTTCAATACGATTACTTTCTTTTTTTAATATTAAAAAATTTTTATAGTTTCCTGGCCAAGAGATTAATTTTCCGCGATCAAGATCAATAATTCGAGTAGAAACATTTTGAATAAAAGATCGATCGTGTGACACAAATAGTACGCTGCCAGAAAAATTTTTTAAAAATTTTTCAAGCCATTGAATTGTTTCGATATCTAAATGATTTGTAGGTTCATCCAATAAGAGTATATCAGGTTCTTGTACCAAGGTGCCGGCAATAATTACTTTTCTTAACAATCCTCCAGATAAAGATGAAAGAAGAGTATTTTTTTCAATTTTTATTGTATTAATTATCTTTTCGATTTGAACAATATGATCAATGTTTAATTTTATTGGATTATCATGTAAATTCTCTGGCAAATTATTTTTTATTTTTTTTTTCAATTGATTGATAATAAAATTATATACGGAAATATTGCTATAATTAAAATGTTTTTGTTGTAAAAATGCTATTTGAATATCTTTTTTATATAATACATCACCTCGATCTAGATCTTGTTTTTTTTTGATGATATTTAATAAAGTAGATTTTCCTGCTCCATTTTTTCCAATCAAGCAAATTTTTTCATTTTCATTAATATAAAGTGTAGCATTATTTAATATTTCTAGAGTACCAAAAGATAGATAAGCGTTTTTCATTTGAATAAGAGACATTATTTTTATCCTTTTATTATTATATATGTGTAATTAACCAAGAATGATGTACATGTATATTCTTTATCATATCTTGTGGTGTTATTTTTTTAGTAATATTTTTTGCATATAATTTAATAGCATTTAAATGTTTTATATTAATATCAAAATTATGCGTTGAACTAGAAAAAATAATTTTTCCATCATTTTTTAAAATTTTTTTTAAATGTATCATTAATATAAGATAATCTTTTTTTAAATAAAAAAATTTTTTCATTTTTTTTGAATTAGAAAATGTAGGGGGATTTACAAAAATTAGGTCAAATTTTTTATTACTAATTTTCAACCAATCTAAACAATCTTGTTGTATAAAAATATGATTGTTACTTGTAAAATGATTGATTGACATATTTTTCATTGACCATTTTATATATGTTTTAGAGATATCTATGGTAGTTGTACTTCTCGCTCCTCCTGATGCAGCAGCTACACTGGCAGTACCTGTGTAAGAAAAAAGATTTAAAAAATCTTTTCCATAAGAAATATTTGTTATTAGTTTTCTAATTAGTCTTTTATCAAAAAATATACCTGTGTCTAAATAATCTGTTAAATTTACTAAAAATTTTAAATTATACTCTTGAATTTCAAAAAAATTATTATTATGATGAAATTTCTCATATTGTTTTCCTTTTTTTTGTTTTTTTCTTAATTTTAATATTATATTATTTATTGGAATGGATAATATTTTTTTAGCATAATAAACAGATTGACATAATCGCTTATGCGCATATTCAGGGTTTATTTCTTTAGGAGCTTCATACTCTTGAATAACCATCCAGTTTTTGTAAAGATCTATTATAATATTATAATTAGGTAAATCAGCGTTATATACGCGGAAACAATCTATATTATTCAAAAATTTCCATTTTTTAAATTTTTTGAAATTTTTATTTAACCTATTTTTATATTCATTTATACATGTATCATCAGAACTAGAGGAAGCAATATAGTTTCTTTGTATACAATTTAACGGTCCATTTTTATAAAAAAATTTTTTATAAAATGGCATTTGTATAAAATTTAATAAATATATAGAAGAACTAAATATTGATATATTCCATTGGTGAAAATGTTTTTGTGATACAAATCCTATTTGTATATATAATGCAGCGACTTGATTTTTTGTCTTATGTCTCTCTCCATATGGGGGATTGCTTAATATAGTACCTTTATGGTTTTTTTCAAAAATATTTTTAAAATCATTTATATTTTTTTGAGAAAATTGAATAATACCATCTACTCCTGCATTCAGTGCATGTATTTTAGCTTCTTTTATGCAATTTTTATTATAGTCATAACCTAAAAATATTTGTTTACAAGTTTTAATACCTATTTCAAATTTGTATAATGCTTCTTTTTGTGTATTTTCCCATATTTTTTTATCATGGTTTTTCCAATTTTGAAAACCCCATTTTTTTCTTTTTAAACCAGGAGCTCTATCCGAAGAGAACATCGCCGCTTCGATTAGTAAAGTTCCGGATCCACACATAGGATCAATTAAGAGAGATTTAAAATTCCATCCCGATCTTAATACTATTGCCATTCCTAGATTTTCTTTAATAGGAGTGATATTTTTTGATATTTTAGAATATCCTCTTTGATGTAAGGCATCTCCACTAAGATTTAACATAATATGAACGACATTTTTAAATAAAAATGCTGTTATACAGATATCGGCAGAAACACGGTTTACAATTGGTCTAAAGAATTCTTTTTTATAAAAATAGTCCATAATAGCATCTTTAATGATAAACGTTCCAAATAAAGTATTACGAATAATATTATTCGTTCCTTTAAAACGAATCATAAAGGTATCATTATGATGAAATATTGTATTCCATTCAATATTATAAATATTGGTATATAAATCATTAGAATTTTGGATAGAAAAATTTTTTATACATAAAAAAACACGTGATGCAATTCTACTCCACATTAAGATGTTATATAATACATGTTTATTTACACTGCAATATATACCTCCTTTAATCAATTTTAAATTTGTAGCCCCTAAAATATTTAGTTCTTTTTCTAATAAATCTTCGCATCCAAAAATTGTGCTTATAAATAAATCGTTCATATTTATTTCTGATAAATTTTTTAAGATTATATATTATATCAATATTTATATGTACACGTCATTGATACATTAACTTATTTATATATGTTAGTTATACTTTTCTGATTATTTTTCTAATAATTGCGGGTCCATGAAATATTAATCCTGAATACATCTGTATTAAAGTGGCTCCCGCTTGTATTTTTTCTTGAGCTGAGTCTACAGAATTTATACCACCTACACCAATAATTGGTATTTTGTTTTTTAAAATTTTTGATAAAATATGAATTATTTCAGTGCTTTTTTTTTGTAAAGGCAAACCGCTAATGCCACCATTTTGCTTTTGATTATTTTTTTTATTATCTATCAATGAGTAATCAATAGTAGTATTAGTTGCAATTACTGCATCAATTTTGTATTCTATTAGTTTTTTCGAAATATGTATTATTTCTGTTGTAGATAAATCAGGTGATATTTTGATGGCTATGGGGACATATTTTGAGTATTTTCGACACATTTCTGTTTGCTTTTTTTTTATGTGCATTAAGAGTTGATCAAACATTGTACCATACTGTAAATTTCTTAAATTTGTAGTATTAGGTGATGAAATATTAACGGCAATATAACTAGCATAGCAATATGTTTTTTCTATACATATTAAATAATCATTAATAGCATTTTGTATACTTGTATCTTTGTTTTTACCTATATTTATACCTATAATACCCTTAAAATCAGATTTTTTTATATTTTTAATTAAATTATCTACTCCTAAATTATTGAATCCCATTCTATTTATTATTCCTTCCATATGAATCAATCTAAATAATCTTGGTTTAGGATTGCCTATTTGAGCAATGGGTGTCACTGTACCTAGTTCAATAAAACTAAATCCTAATTTAGATATAACATCAATGTATTCTCCATTTTTATCTAAACCTGCAGCAGTGCCTAACACATTATCAAATATTAAACCCATGCATTTTATTTTTTTTTTAGGCAATGGTTGAAGAAAAAAATTAATTATTTTTTGTATATGCTGGGAATAAAGATATTTTAATATCAATTTATGAGCCACTTCTGGTTCTATTAAAAATATAATTTTCCGAATAAAATAATAAAACATTGTCATGTCCTTAATATTTAGAATATTTTTTCAATAATTATGTATGTAATTATCAATTATCTAATAAATATGTTAAATATAAGATAATATCTTATAAGAATTGATAATCTAATTTAGATTATTTTAAATTATCTATAATTTTGTTAAATTATACGTGTTAATTTTTTTAATTTTAATATTTTTATAGTATAAATATAAATATAAAATATATAATATGTAAAAATATTTATAAAAAGTAAATATCATGAAAATATATAATTATCCTATAGTAAAAACATTACTTGATACTGATGCTTATAAAATTCATATGCAACAAGCAGTTTTTTATCATTATAAGAATACAACGGTGGTAGCAGAATTAATTTGTAGAGGAGATAATATATTAGGTTGTTATAGTGATATTTTATTAAAGCAAATCAAAATGATGACATCTTTATTTTTAAGTCATGAAGAATATATATATCTAAAATCTTTTCCATTTTTTAAACATGAATATTTGAATTGGCTTAAACAATTTCGCTATAATATTTCACAAGTTAAAATTAACAATTATTGTGGTCAATTACATATTCGTATTAGTGGTTTATGGAAGGAAGTTATTTTATGGGAGGTTCCCATTTTAGCTCTTATTAGTGAAGTGTTTTATAAAATTTCTTATCCTCATATTACTCCAAAAATTGCAGTACATTATTTAGATTCTAAACTAAAAAAATTTTATCATGATACTAAATTTTTAGATTTATCTCGTTTAAAAATTGTTGATTTTGGTACTAGAAGAAGATTTTCTTATGATGTTCAATATTCTATTGTTAAAAGATTGAAAGAAAATTTTCCTTTTTTAACTGGTTCTAGTAATTATCATATAGCTCGTATATTAAAATTGTCACCAGTTGGAACTCAATCACACGAGTGGTTTCAAGCTCATCAGCAAATTAGCATTAATTTAGCTAATAGTCAAATTTTAGCTTTACATATGTGGTTATATCAGTATCAGCATCATTTATCTATTGCACTTACAGATTGTATTTCTATGGATGCTTTTTTACGTGATTTTAATTTTTATTTTTCTCGTCTTTATCAAGGATTAAGGCATGATTCAGGCGATCCAATTATTTGGGGAGAAAAAGCGATTCAACATTATCAACGTTTAGGTATTGATCCTGGTACTAAAACATTACTTTTTTCAGACAATTTAAATTTTCACACAATGATTTCTATTTATAAAAAATTTCATAATAGAATTAATATAATATTTGGGATGGGTACAATATTAACTTGTGATATTCCTTATGTAAAGCCGTTAAATATTGTAATTAAATTAGTAAAATGTAATGGCTATCCTGTAGCTAAGTTATCTGATAGCCCCGGTAAAACTTTTTGTTTAGATAATCACTTTATAGAATCTTTATATAAAGCGTTTAATTTACCGTAAATTATTTTTAGTTAATATTTAATATTGGTATTTAACAAAAATATAAATCATGTATATTATACAATTAATATTGAATAAGAAAATATATATCTATAAAAATTTCCTGAAAATATTTATTTAATTATTTAAACATTAATTATTTTGATAGATTATTAATAATAAAATGACAGGAAGTAGTAATGAAAATAGCATCAGTATTAGAAATTTTACAAGATAATATTATGATTAATAGCACTATTACAATATTTGGATGGATTAAAAATCGTCGTGATTCTAAATCCGGATTTTCTTTTCTTACTATTAATGATGGTTCTTCCTTATATACTATACAAATCATCGCTATTAACACATTGTCTAATTATTACAAAGAAATATTGCATTTGACTGTTGGTTGTTCAGTGCAAATTACTGGAATATTAGTACTTTCTATTGGAAAAAAACAAAAATATGAGATTAAAGCTAAAAAAATTATAATATTAGGTTGGATTGAAAACCCAAACAATTATCCTATGTCCGCAAAAAAGCATAGCATAGAATATTTAAGAGAATTTGCACATTTAAGATCGAGAACGAATTTAATTGGAGTAATATCACGTATAAGAAATACATTATTTCAAGTTATACATAAATTTCTCTCTGAAAATGGTTATTTATGGATTCCAACACCTATTATTACAGGATTAAATACTGAGGGTGCAGGAGAAATGTTTCGTGTTTCTACACTAAATATAGATGATATTAATAATAATAAAAATGATACTATTGATTACAAGAAAGATTTTTTTGGAAAAGAATCATTTTTAACGGTTTCTGGACAGTTAACGTTAGAAGCTTATGCATGTTCCTTATCGAAAGTATATAATTTTGGACCAACTTTTCGAGCAGAAAATTCCAATACTAGTCGTCATTTAGCAGAATTTTGGATGTTAGAAGTGGAATCAGCTTTTATGACATTAAATGAAATAGCAAATTTTGCTGAAAAAATGTTAAAATATATTTGTGAATATTTATTACAACATGCTACATCAGACATTAATTTTTTGAAGAATAATATTGATTTTAATATTATTTCTCGTTTGGAATCATTTTTACATATGAATTTTATACGATTGGAATATAAAGATGCTGTAAGTATTTTATTAAATTCTAAAAAATTATTTAATGAACCAGTTTTTTTTGGTATGGATATGTCTTCTGAACATGAACGTTATCTTGTAGAAAAACATTTTAAAATTCCAGTGATTATATTAAATTATCCTAAAAAGTTAAAAGCCTTTTATATGCGACTAAACGATGATCAAGAAACTGTATCTGCAATGGATATATTAGTTCCTGGTATCGGTGAATTAATAGGTGGATCTCAACGTGAAGATCGTATTTCTATATTAGATCAACGTATATTAGAAGCTGGATTAAACAAGAAAGATTACTGGTGGTATCGTGATTTACGTAGATATGGAAGTGTTCCGCATTCGGGATTTGGTATGGGTTTTGAAAGGTTAATTTCTTATTTTACCGGGATTTCTAATGTAAGAGATGTCATTCCCTTTCCAAGAACAGTACGTAATGCAGATTTTTAAGAAAAAAATAAACAGTGTTTTCTATATACTAAAGTAATATTATTTTTTAATACGACATGTATAATAACATATTTTATTTTTATATTAAACATTAATTTTATTTTATATAAAATTTTAAATAATATTATTTTTGTACAGAATATAACTATTTTTTAATATATAAAATATTTTCATTATATTAATAATTTTATTATGAATCATAACAGATTAAATATTATTCAATAATGATAAAAAGTTATAAAATTTTGTATATATTATAAATAATATTATGTAGATCTCGTTATATTTTTTAAAAATATATTTAATTTTTTAGATTATAAAAATCATATGTATATTAAAAAAATTTTTAGAATATTAATTCTAACATAAGTTTAAATAAAAAAAAATAAGAGTGGCACTTTTATTTTATTAAAATTAAAAAAATTTTTTGTAATAATTAAATATATATAATTATAAAATACGTTCAAGTGCCACTACTTTATATTTTTTATTGAATATTATTAGAAAGAGATACAAAACAACATTTGTCTTAGATATTAAATATTTTATTTTTAAAATTACAAATAATAATACATCATTTATATATAAACATAATTATATTTATAATTTCAGAATATACACTTAATAAGTTTTTGAACTACTATTTGAATTATATAAAAATCATTAAAATATATTAACACATTTTTCCAAGTTTTTTACCTCCCAATAAATGCATATGTAAATAATTTATTTCCTGCCCTCCATTTTTATTACAATTAATAATTATTCTGTATCCATCTTGATCAATTTTTTCTTTTTTGGCAACAATAGTAGAAATATAAAACATATGCCCTAATATATAGCAATTTTCTTTATTAATTTCATTAGCACATGAGATAAAAATATTAGGTATTATTAATATATGTGTAGGTGCAATAGGTTTTATATCTTTAAAAGCTGTTAAGATTTCATCTTGATATACAATATCTGATGGAATGGTTTTTTTAATGATTTTCTCAAAAATATTGTTATTTTTCATGTAAATCCTGCATTTATTTAATAAATATAGTTATATTAAATTATTTTTTAAAATTTTTAATACAACATATAATATATTTATCTGTGATGCATATATTCATCCATAGCAGTTTTAATATTTTCGGATTTAGTTCCAAATACTATTTGTACTCCTGATCCGGAAATAAAAACTCCAACTGCACCTAGATTGTTTAAATCATTTTTATTAATTTTTGATATTTCTATAACAGTTACTCGTAGTCTAGTGATGCATGCATCTAAATTGTGAATATTTTTTTTTCCACCTAAAGCATCAATAATATATGGCGCTATTTCAGAATTGCTTTTAGTGAAAATATTTTTTTTAATTATTTCTCGTCCTGGTGTTTTTAAGTTCATTTTTATAATGAATAAATAAAATATTATATAGTATAAAATACTATACATGATTCCTACTATAGGAAAAAGTACAACATTATTGCTATTACCACTTAATATTATAAAATCTATAAAACCGTGAGAAAAACTAGTTCCTGCACGCATATTCAATAAAATACATAGCGGAAAAGATAAGCCTGCTAAAATAGAATGAAGGACATATAATATAGGAGCTACCAATATAAATGAAAATTCAATCGGTTCAGTAATACCGGTTAAAAAAGCAGTTAATGCTGCGGAAAGCATAATACTTCCGATTTTTGCTCTATTTTCTTTGTTGGCTGCATGCCAAATAGCTATAGCAGCGCCAGGTAATCCATACATTTTAAAAATAAATCCTCCTGATAAATTTCCAGCTGTTGCATCACCGGCCATATACCTTGCTATATCTCCATGAAAAATTTGTCCAAGACTATTTTGATATTCTCCAATTTGCATTTGAAATGGAACGTTCCATATATGATGTAACCCAAAAGGTACTAATGCTCTTTCTACTAAACCATAAATACCAAAAGCTAACATGGGATTTTGATATGCCGCCCATTGAGAAAAAATTTGAATTATAGAACCAATCGGAGGCCAAATAATAGCCATTATTGATCCGATTATTATTGCTGATAGTCCGGAAATAATAGGAATAAATCTTTTTCCTGAAAAAAAACCTAAATATTCAGGTAATTGAATCCGATAAAATGTGTTAAACATATATGCTGCTATAGCACCAGAGACGATACCTCCTAATATACCAGTATCAGATAAATGCTCGTGTTGTATTTCTTCTATAGTTTTATGTAAAAAAATTGGCTCTATCACAGATAAGGTTTTAATAAAAATACTATAAGCAATGACTGCAGCTAATGCAGCAACACCATCGTTTTTAGTGAAGCCAAGTGCAATGCCAATGGCAAAAATTAAAGGCATATTATTGAAGACAGAACCACCTGTTTGCGCCATAATTTGTGAAATTATTTCTGGTATATATCGAAAATTAGCTGAACCGATTCCTAACAATATACCAGCAATAGGGAGAACAGAAACAGGTAACATCAATGATTTACCAATCTTTTGAAGGTGCGCAAAAGTATTTTGAAACATATTTTAAAAAACTCCAATATATATAATATATAATACAATTTATTTTTTTTAAAAGATATTTATTGTATATATAATTATATATTAAATAGTGTATAAAAATTTTTTGTTGTAATATATGCTAGGTATTCAAGATCTATCTTTTTTAAGATAGAAATATTTTTTGCTATATTCAATAAATATGCTGGTTGATTTTCTTTTCCTCTATAAGGTACTGGTGCTAAATAAGGTGAATCAGTTTCTATTAATAAACGATCTAGTGGAATTTTTTTTATCGTTTCTTGAAGTAGAATAGAATTTTTGAAAGTAATAATACCAGAAAAAGAAAGATAAAAACCCATATCTAATAATTGACATGCTGATTTATAATTTTCTGTAAAACAATGTAATACACCGTAACACCCTTGATTGCTATATTCTTTTAATATTTTTAAGGTATCTTGTATGGCATTACGAGAATGTACAATAATTGGTTTTTTTAGAATAATAGCTATTTGAATATGTTTTCGAAAAAAATATTTTTGAATTTTTTTATTTTCTTCTGAACATTGATAATCTAATCCTGTTTCACCTAATGCAATTACTTTTTCACTTTGGGATAGTTTTTTTATTTGTTTTATTTTTTCTAATTCTGTATGACAATATAAAGGATGAATACCACACGAATAAAATATGGATGGATATTTTTTAAATAATTTTCTTATTATATAAAAATTTTCAACAGAAGTAGAAACGGTTAAAAATTTTTTTATATTACTTTGATATGATTTACGTAAAACATCATCTATATTTTTATGTATTATATTATAATTCAATTGATCAAGATGACAATGAGAATCAATTAATAACATAATTTTATCTCTTATATAAATTTAAGAAGTGAACGAAAAATTTAAAATTTTTTCCCATAATAACAATTGATCTAGTAATATCAGTTCATGATTAATACCAAGTATAGTGGTTAATCTATATTTACATTTTATCCACGCATGAATACTTTGATCTAAATGATAATCAGAATAGTTACGAGAAAGCATATCAATTAATGGCATTTGATCTAAATTACTAATATAATTTTTTTGATTAATATTAAACTTAATCGCATCAAATAATAACAAACATATCCAATTGATTTTAACAATAATATTATGATCGTTTAAAATCGATAACATATTTATTAAATTTTTATTTTTAAAAGAAAAAAAAATATTTTGAAAAAAATATATTCTTTCTTTCCATATTTCTCCATTAATAAAATTCTTTGCCGTAATAGGGCATCCTGCATTCACTCTTAATGCAGTTAAATATGATGTGTTATCGTTATTTTTTAATTCTTGATTTAACCATAATAAGCTTTTTTTTTCCATAGGAATAGGTAGGTTATATATAACACAACGACTACTTAATGTAGGGTATGAATACAGACAGTTATAATTTACAAGAAAAAACCAAGTATTCTTAGGTGGTTCTTCTATGATTTTTAATAAAGCGTTGACTGCTGACTCTGTTAGTTGATCAATATTTGATATAAAAATAATTTTGTTACCACCTCGCTGAGAGCATTGATAGATTTTATGTTGTATATTGTGAATATCAGTTACATTACATAGTTTATTTTTTTCTGTAATGATAGAATGCCAGTCAGGATGATTTTTTAACAGCATCATTTTACATCCGTAACATGAATAACATAATTTTTTGCCTACTCGATTTGAGCACAAAAGCCATGCACTAACATGCCAAATAAGTTCAAATACTCCTATACCCTGCATTGTATTTATTAAAATGGAATGGTGTGCTTTTTTCACTTGATGTTGTGTAATAATTATTTTATAAAGTTTTTTTAACCAAGGATACCATATCATATAAATTTTTATTGAAGCCATTTTAAAAGTTGATATTTTATATTTTTATTGACAGAGTCAATATTCATATTAGCATTAATGGTAATACTATTATTGTCTAATTTTATATTTTTTAAATAACTTTTTCTTGTTTTATAGAAAAAGTCTAAAGATCTACTTTCAATTTTGTCTAAAATATTTCTCTTAAATACTCTCTTTAACCCTATTTCAGGAAGAACATCTAAATAAATAGTAAGATCTGGGTCGAGATTATTGAATAAAAATTTTTTTAATATGATAATAAATTTTTTATCTATACCTAAACCTCCGCCTTGATAAGCAAATGAAGATAAATCATGTCTATCTGAAATAACCCATATACCATTTTTTAATGCAGGTACAATAATAGTTTGAACTAATTGCACGCGTGCTGCATACATTAGTAGAAGTTCTGTTTCTTTAACCATTTCTTCATTATAAAAATTTTTTTTTATAAGATGGCGTATTTCTTCTGAAATTAGCGTGCTGCCTGGTTGACGTACTAAAAGTATATTTTTAATATTTTTTTGTTTTAATATTTTTTTTATAAAAATACAAGCACTTGTTTTTCCCGCCCCTTCTAATCCTTCAATGACAATAAATTTATTTTTAATCATTATTTTATAACTCGATAAATTGAAAATAGTTATACATTAACGTTTTTTATATACTGTATATAGCATTGTTAAGCATAATGATTATAAATATTATTTTTTAATCAGAACATTTTTTTTTATATAATCGATTGATTCTTGTACAGTATTAATTTTTTGAGCGTCTTCATCCGTAATTTCTAAATTGAATTCATCTTCAAAAGCCATAATAAGTTCTACTTTATCGAGAGAATCTGCATTCATATCACTTTCAAAAGATAAATGATCATAGATTTTTTCTTTTTTAATATCTAATTTTTCAGCAATAATATTTTTTATTTTATTGTTAATATTATTCATTTTTATTCCATTTTAAAAGATAATTGTTTTTAAAAGTACTATATGATTTACATCATATACATACCGCCATTTACATGTAATGTATGGCCAGTGATATATGAAGATTTTTTAGAAGATAAAAATACTACAGCCTCTGCTATTTCTTCAACTGTGCCTAATCTTTTCATAGGAATATTAGATAAATGGCATTTATATTGATTGGGATTTAATGTTTGAGTCATATCTGTCTGAATAAAACCAGGCGCAACAATATTTACAGTAATACCTTTGGAAGCTACTTCTAAAGCTAATGATTTATTAAATCCTATAAGCCCTGATTTAGAAGAGCTATAGTTAATTTGCCCTTTATTACCCATATAACCAATGACGGAGCTAATAGTTATTATTCTCCCCGCTCTTTTTTTTATCATAGAATTGACGATAAGTTTAGATAGATAAAATATGGAAATAAGATTAATTTTAATTACATCTTCCCATTCTGCTTCAGTCATTTTTATTAATAAATTATCTTTTTTCACACCTGCATTATTGATAAGTATATCAATAATATATTTTTGACAATAAATGTTTTTGATTGTTTTAGTAATAGAATTGGTATCTCGTAAATTTAAAATAATACCAAAACCATAGTTTTTTAAATAATTATTAATTTTTTTTACTCCAGATAAGCTGGTTGCAGTACCTATTACGTAAATGCCTTTTTCAACGAATCTTTCAGCTATCGCTTTTCCTATTCCACGAGTAGCACCAGTCACTAGTGCAGTTTTTTTTCGAGTATTCATTATAGTCTTTTGTTAATTTTTTTAAAAGATATTAAAAAATTTTTAAAATTATTTGTACTTAATGTGGTAATCTTTTTATTTTTTTTGTTTATATTAGTTAATATTTTGTTAGGTCCTATTTCCAGCATGTAAAAAATATTTTTTGATAGCATACAATCAATTATTTCTTTCCATCTTACTGGGTTATACAGTTGTCGAATTAATGCATCTATAATATTTTTTTTTGATGTTTCAGATTTTACATCAACATTATTAATGATTGGTATTATTGGTGGATTAATGGTAATTTTATCTAATATTATTCTTAGCTTTTCACTAATAGGCCTCATTAATTGACAATGTGCAGGAATGTTGATATTCAAATTGTGTATAGATTTTGCGCCTTGTTTTTTACAGAATATACTAGCTTTTTGTACAGCTATTTTATCACCTGATATAACTATTTGAGTGGTTGAATTAATACTAGATAAAGATACTATATTATTATTTGAAAAAATAGAACATATATTTTTAACTTTTTTTTTTCTAAACCATTAATTGCATACATTGCTGTTGGTCGATGAATTGTAGATTTTTGCATTAATTCACCGCGCAAAAATACAATTTTAACTGCATCAGAAAATTTGAGTACATCTGAACATACTAATGCAGAGTATTCACCAAGACTATGTCCAGACATAAAAATCGGTGATTTTCCATTTTTTTGTTGCCAATATCTATATATTGATACTGATGCAGTTAGTATGATCACTTGTGTATATTTGCTAGTATTAATTGTTCTTTTAGGACCTTCTTTAGCTAATTTTAAAACGTCTATCCCGACATGATGAGAGGCTTCATCAAAAGTATTTTTAAAAATATAATGTTTATCGAAAAAAGAAGACAACATTCCTATATATTGAGCACCTTGTCCTGGAAATAACATTGCAAAAAAAGTCATGATAATCATCCTAATTACTTAATAAAATATATCATGTAAAATTTTTTTATTTTTTATGAAGATAATGTCGATATTGATATTCAATATTATATTGATATTGAGATCTATATAATATAGATCATTAATAATATATTAATGGCACGTTTTAAAAGTGCCATTTTTTTAAATAACTTTTTTTCCTCTATAATATCCATTTTTAGTAATATGATGACGAATATGTGTTTCTCCTGAATTTTTATCTACAGATAAAGTAGGTAATGATAAAAAATCATGAGAACGTCTTTTACCTCTTTTAGAACGAGTTGGTTTATTTTTTTGTACTGCCATATCAAAACTCTCTTTTTTATTATTAAATAAATATATAATATATTTTATATATCAATACTGACAATAGGATATCAAGATTTTAATACTCATATGAATACAATATTTATTAAATATTCAGTGTTTTACAATAATTAATATATATTAATCTTTTTAAAATTCTGGAAGAATATTTAAAAATTTTTCGAATTGAGCATCTAATGGTGCGATTATGTGCATTTTTTTACCATCACTAGGATGTATAAAGAACATTTTAAAAGAATGTAGCAATAATCTGTTTATATTTGTTATTTTTTTTATATTGATATCTAAATTATTTTTACCATAACGGTTATCAAATACTATAGGGTGTCCTGCATGTAAAGCATGTGCGCGAATTTGATGTGTACGACCAGTTTTGGGTATTATATGCATTAAAGTTGTTGCACAATATCTCCTCTTTATATTAAAGTATGTCTCTGAATATTTTCCATTTTTGTGAATAACGACTTTTTTAGGATGATTGATAGACTGAATTTTAAGCAAAGGTGCAGAAATTTTTTTTATATCTAAAGGCCATTTTCCATGTACTAATGCTATATATTCTTTTTTTATTTTTTTTTCTCTGAATTGTTTATGTAAATGACACAGTGATATTCTTTTTTTAGATAATATAAGAATGCCTGATGTGTCACGATCAATTCTATGAACTAATTCTAAAAAACCATTTAATGGACGTATATATCTAAAATATTCTATGACACCAAAATTAAGACCGCTACCTCCATGAACAGCTATACCAGATGGTTTATTAATAATTAATAAATAATTATCTTCATATATAATATTCTTTGATAAATCTGGAAATGAATTCTTATTAATAAAATTTTGTTTTTGTTTTTCTATGAGTATAGGTGGAATTCTTAATTTATCTCCAATATTTAATTTATAATATTGTTTTATTCTTCTTTTATTTATGCGTACTTGACCTGTTCTTATAATACGATAAATAACACTTTTGGGTATGTTTTTATATTTTTTTATTAAAAAATTATCTATGCGTTGATTTATCATATCCTCATTAATATATATATGGGATATAGGTAATATTTTATTTTTCATTAAAAAAATCTCTTTATTGAAGCAATTTTTTTAATTTTTTTAATTATAATATAATTATAAATATAAATATATGAATAATTATATTATATTAAATATTTTTAGAATTATACCAGGTTCAGATATTTTTTTGTTTGAAATCATCGAGATTATTAAATAAATTTGTATATTAAATACATTTTTTAATTTCATTTTATTTACAGAATATTCAGATTATTATTTTTTTATTTTATATATAAATTATATTATATATTTTATGTGACAACGTTTTTTATAAAAACACTTATTTTTATACATATTTTAAATAAAATAATAATAATTTTTAACAGTTTATATGTTTATTAATATATTAACTTATTTATAAAAATAAGAGAGAAAATGTTATAATGAAAAGAATGTTAATTAATGCAACTCAGGAAGAAGAGTTGCGTGTTGCTTTAGTTGATGGTCAGCGTTTATATGATCTGAATATAGAAAGTTCTGGATTTAAACAAAAAAAATCTAATATTTATAAAGGAAAAATTACTCGTATTGAACTTAGTTTAGAGGCAGTATTTGTAGATTATGGAGCAGAAAAAAACGGTTTTTTACCATTTAAAGATATTTGTAAAGAATGCTTTTTTGTAGATACAGTACCTCCTAAAGATTTTAATATAACAAAATTCTTAAAAGAAGGACAAGAAATTATTATACAAATAGATAAAGAAGAAAGAGGTAGAAAAGGAGCTGCTTTAACAACTTTTATTAGTTTAGCTGGTAGTTATTTAGTATTACTGCCTAATAATTTAAATTTATATGGTGTTTCTAGAAGAATTGAAGGTAATGATAGATTTATGTTAAAAGAGGCGCTTTTGTCTTTAAATATACCAAAAAGTATGGGAGTGATTATACGAACATCTAGCCTTGGACAATCGGTTAAATCTTTACAATTAGATCTATCCATTTTATTAAATAAGTGGAATACTATAAAAAAAATTGCAAAAAAAAAAATAGCACCCTCTTTAATATATCAAGAAAGTAATATTATTTTTCGTGCGTTTAGAGATTATTTACGAAAAGATATTGGTGAAATTTTGATAGACAATGTAAAGATATTGAATCTTGCTCATGAACATATGATTGTTCTGGGTCGTGTAGAATTTTTAAAGAAAATAAAATTATATACAGGATCAGTTCCTCTTTTTAGTTATTATCAAATTGAATCACAAATTCATTCTGCTTATCAAAGAAAAGTTAGACTTCCATCAGGAGGATCAATTATTGTTGATAGTACTGAAGCTTTAACAGCTATTGATATTAATTCCTCTCGCTCTAAGAAAGGTGCAGATATTGAATCTACCGCTTTTAACACTAATCTTGAAGCAGTGTATGAGATTTCTCGACAATTAAGATTACGTGATTTGGGGGGATTGATTGTAATTGATTTTATAGATATGAGTCCTATTAATCATCAAAAAACTATTGAAGATAGATTACGTGAAGTTGTTCGTGAAGACCGGGCTCGTGTTCAAGTGGGAAAAATTTCTCAATTCGGTTTATTGGAAATGTCAAGACAAAGATTAAGTTCTTCTTTAGGAGAATCTAGTCATCATATTTGTCCTAGATGTCAGGGTACTGGTGCAATTAGAGACAATGAATCATTGTCTTTATCAATCTTAAGATTAATTGAAGAAGAAGCTTTAAAAAACAACACATACGAAGTACATGCTATTGTTCCTATAGAAATAGCTTGTTATTTGCTTAATGAAAAAAGAAATGAAGTGTATGCAATTGAAAAACGACAATCTGGTGGAAAAACTATTATTATTCCTAATAAAAATATGAAAACTCCTCATTATTCTGTTTTTAGAACCAAAAAAGGAGAGATGACCAGGTCTATGAGTTACGATCGAGTTCAGTGTCGAAATAATAATATTACTTCTTATATAAAAAAAGATTTTTTAGAGAAAAAAAATAAAGAAAATTGTTTAATAAATAATTTTCACACAAAAAATAATAATTACGAAGATATTACTATTCAAAAAGAACATGGTTTTATACATGATAATTATTTTTTAACAATCTTTAGATATTTATCATACTATAAAGTTACTATTAGAAAAATAGTATCTTGGGTAAAAAATTTTTTTTTAATAAAAAATATTTTTTTTAATAAAAAAAAAATATTATTACCAGATAGTATCTACAGTAAAAATTTTAATATTTCGACAATGGTATTAAATGATAAAAACATAAACAATAATATATATAGAAAAAAGATGCGATATCATTTTTTATACGATATATATCTAAACATTAAAAAAAATTATATTTTTTTTCAAATAAAGAAAATAAAGGAAAAATATCAAATATTTCTAAGAAAACCAATAAAAAAAAATATTTTTAATCAATATTATATAAAAAATATAAAATTAAAAAATTATTTATTGTTTGAGTATCAAAATAGTAGAGAAAAATTTTATCTTAATGATACAGTTGATTTTCATAGTTTTATACCTTGTTCCAGAATTGATCAAAAATCTAATTTTTTTCGTATCGGCACTCCACAATACGGATATAAGAATAGTGATATTATTTGTTCATCAATCACTGTTATCACTAAACGGTTGTTAAAAGAACTATCTTTGAATACAAGTTATAATAATAATTTATTGATCATGTTAAATCGAAAAATAAGCAATAGTATTACTATTAATCCAAAAAAACTAAAATCTCAATCAATCCTTATAAATGACAAATTGTTTATAAAAAATAATATTTTTTTTATCATGTTATATCAGAGAATTTTTTTTTCTTATCATTTTTCTCAAATTAAAAAATATAAAGATTATATCAATGTTCATAAAAATCATTTTATAGAAAGTAATATAAAAAAATATTATTTACATAATAAGAAATTCATTACAACAGAAGAAAAAAATAAACGTTATATAGAAAAAAGAAGATTTTTTTTTGATACATCAATTAAAGAAAAAAATCAGATTCAACAAGCTAGCGCACCTGTAACCAAGGTTTCCAATGCAGTTGCATATAGCAAAAACAAATCTATCATGCATTCTAAATTATTGATTACTAAACCTTATCGTAAAATAAAAATTTTTTCAAAAGCTTATAATACAAAAAATCATTCTTATTCCCCTATTAAAAAAATAAAATAAATCAATATTAATATTTTATATTGTGAAAAAATAAAAACTTACTTTTTGAGTAAGTTTTTATTTTTTTAAAGATAAAATTAATTATTAATAATTAGTGAGATACTGAAAGCAATTCATTCAGAATTTTTTCTGCCATTTTTAATACTTTAGTATGAGCAATATAACATTTTTGTTGATAACTTAAAGTCTTGTAATCTGTTTCAATATTATTAGCCATTGATTTTTTCTTTTCAATGAAAACATCTTTTAATTTTTCTTTAAATTTCAGATTCTCTTCTAATATATGACGCTTGTGCACAACAGATTTAGTATAATTTTTATAAGATTCATCAAGTGTTTCAGATTGGTTAACCAACCAATCTTTATTTAATTTTTTCATTATTAAAGCATTATTATAATTTAATTGATTTTTATCTTTTGTTGATGAAAATGCAAAAGGAGAATTCTTTTTAATTGTTATTCTTAATTTATTAAATATTTTGTTATATGGTCTAATTTCATATAAATCACCATCTTTCGGTCTACTTTTAATATTTAATGTTATTCCATCAAATTCAAGACAGGTAAGAGGGTATTCATTTTTTTTCTTTTTTTCTGTTGGTTTAATATCTTGATTATCTAATAATCTTTTTACTGTCCATGTATCACCTTTAAAGGTCACTTCATAATCACTAGATTTTGCTTTACTACTAGAACTCCACATAGCTGATACTAATTCAGATGGTGCGCTCGCATGCGTAGAAATTACTTCTGGATTATCCCATTGGAAAATTTTTTCACCTAATTCTCCATCTTGGTCGTATCCAAGCATGTGATACGAATTAACACTATCAAGACAATTTAAAGATAATTGTCCAATTTTGTTACGAGTATTATATAAATCTTCTTTGCTAAATTTTAATAATGCACCTAAAGAACCGCTAGTTATAACAGGTTCTATTATATCAATTAATGAATTAGTGCTATTTTCATTTTGATATGCCACACTTATATACTGAGGATCATTTTGAGAAATAATAGAGATAAGATTAGTTTTGTTTTTATTATTTATAAGATATTTTCCATCAGATAAAGCTATTTTGTATTCTTTATTATTTTTTAATACTCTTGCGTCAATAATTGTTTGTAATGCAATTTCTAATTTTTCTCTTTTTTCTAGTGTTATTTTTTTTTTCTTTGTCATAACATCATCAGGAAAACATGCAAGCTGTACATTTGCTTCTTGAATTTGATTAAGAATTTCGTTTATCTGATTAATGTTAGATTGGATAGCGTTTTTAGTCTCTGTCTCTAAAGCAGTCATTTTTTTGTCAAAGTCTCTCATTTCGACAATAATACTCGCTAACTTATCTTCTATAGTATCATTTATATGAGTATGATGTTTTATTACTATATCTTGTTCTATTTGATTATATAGATCATTAATCGTTTTATTAAATAAAGTAGATTTTTCACGTAATAAATTTTCTAATTTATTTAATTGAGAAATTTTTGTTTTTTGCGCGCTAATCTTAGTATTATTTTGTTGTTCTTCTGTTTTAAGAAAATCTAAATATTCATCATATACTTGTTTAGATTGTACGCCGGGATTTAAATCATGAGGATCAATATTGTTTTCTATTGATATTTGGTTTTCATTATTATATTGAGGAGATTTAATATGGTTTGCAGTATAATTAATGCTTTCTTGTACTGCATTCATTCCAGAAAGAGTTGATGTTATAATGGAACTCATAATCTTTTCCTTTTTTATATGATATTCTATTTATAATACTCTTTAAAAATTTATTTATTTTTAATGAGTATATTATTTAACTGCATGGTCTTTTTATTCTGTTCGTTTTTTATTTATATTTTGTAAAATAATATTTGTCAAGCCCATTCCTTTATTTGTCATTGCTTGAGCAATTTTTTGATCATATATATCTGTATAGAAACGACTTTGATCATTATCTACTAAACTATTATTCGGTAAAGTATTCCGCATATTTTTTATTAACAGTTGAATAAAAATACTTTCTACTTCTTGCGCTGTTTTTAATTCACTATTTTTTGGATCTCGATATTTTAATGTATTGATCCATGGAGAACTGTAGTCTGATATATAGAAAGGTAATAAATGATTATTCATCACATAATTTCCAATTTAGCATGAAGACAGCCAGCACTCTTCATCGATTGTAAAATAGACATTAATTCTTCAGGTCTTGCACCCAATATATTTAAGGCTTGAATTATATTGTTTAAATTAGCATTATTTAAAGAATTTAATTTTACTAAAGCTGTTTGATTGATTTGTTTATATAATTTTTTCTTTTGTTGTATATTCATTCTTATTTCTGACAATGAAGATTGTAGTGATTCTTGATTGATCAATAATGATAATTGTCCATGAGAAATTGCACAAGAACCTAATTGTACTTCTTGGTTCATTACCACTGATCCAGTTCGAGCATTGACAACGACTTTTGCTTCTTGTAACGGCATGGGAACATCTATATTTTCAATGTTTGCAATAGTATTAACATATGAAGTATCGTGTTCTAACATACTTAATTGTACAGTTTTTGAATTAATTGGTTTAGCCATATCTTGGTATTTCATATTAATCATATCACTAATACGTTGTGCTGTGCTAAAATTTTCTTTATTTAATTGCAAATTAATTGTTTTATTTTTTCCAAAATTATTATTGACTTCACGTTCAATTGTAGCGCCATTGTTAATTTTACCTGCGTTGACCTCATTACTATGAAGAAAACTGGCTTTTTTATCTATATTATTTCTTTCTGCCACCAATATGTTGCCTTGTGCAATAGCATAAATTTGATTGTCAGCTCCTCTTAGAGGAGTCATTAACAATGTTCCTCCCCTTAAACTTTTAGAATTACCAATAGAAGACACTGTCACATCTATTTGTTCACCTAAATGACTAAATGGTGGCAACTTCGCAGTTACAATAACCGAAGCTACATTTTTAAAATTCATATTATTATTCGACGATAAATTCACACCTAGCTGAGTTAGCATGTTATTCAAAGATTGAGTGGTATATGGTGATTGTATTGTTTGGTCACCAGTACCATCTAATCCTACTATTAAACCATAACCAATAAGCGGGTTTTCTCTGATTCCTTGAATACTGGCTAAATCACGTATTTTATCGGCATATGAATATGAATTAAAAAATATCACAAAAAGTAATGGTAACAATATGATAACTTTCAACATAAAAAAACCTTTATAAATATATTTTCTTTGAAAATTATATAATCTATATAAAATTACATAAATATTTTATTTTTTATAAAAATGATTATTTATAAAAATTTTTTATTAATATTAAAATATATTTTAATATCCCTCATAAGGATCGATAATATTCCTTATGAGATTAAATATCTTTAATAATTTACATTTTTATTAATACTACATGGGTGATATTTTTAATAATATTTTTTGAAGCCATCCCATTTTTTTTATTTTATTAAACATTTCACTAGTAATATATTCAATGTGAGTATCTGCTACTTGAGTAGATGCAATTAAATTTTTTTGATTAATATTTTTAGGATTAACGACACCTGAAAATCGAATAAGCTCTTCTGCTTGATTGATTGTTACTTGTTTTTCTCCAGTGACTCTTAAATTTCCATTTGGAAGTATATCTTGCACGGTTACAGTTATAAGACCCGTGAATTTATTATTGGCAGAATTCCTGCCTCTTCCCGATAATCCATGTTTTCCTTTACTATCTAATCCTGTTTGTATATCTTGAACGTTAATACCAAAAATAGGATTAAATTGACCTGGTATAAAAGAAAATCCCGCATTAGAAGAAGCATTATGACTAATATCTGCAGATGAACTATTACTGGCGCTAATATTTTCTTGCAAAACAATGGTTAATATATCTCCGATATTATGTGGTCGATGATCTTCAAATAAAGCTTGGTATCCGTAATTTATAAGTTTTTTTTCCTTAAACAAAGATTCATTTTTAATATCTGATTCTATATATTCTGTAATATTTGGATGCATATCTTCTATTACAGATTGTTTATAAAAATATGTACAACTATTAATTGATAGGTAAATAATAGCAGTTATAAACCATTTAATTGTGTAAGTAAATAACTTTACCACGAAAAAATTACCTTTAATGATATTAGTGTAGTATAAATAATTTTTTTAATAAATATATTCTATAATGATATCGTATTATGGTCAAAAAAAATGTTATAACTGTGATAATTTCTGTAACATTTGATCAGAAGTACTAATACATTTACTATTAATTTCATATGCTCTCTGTGTTTGAATCATATTAACTAATTCTTCTGCAACGTTTACATTGGAAGTTTCTAAATATCCTTGATATAGTAATCCTGTGCTATTTGTTCCAGGATTGCTATCCATGGGCATTCCTGATGATTGAGTTTCTTGATATAAATTTTCACCTAAACTTTCTAAGCCAGCATTATTAATAAAGTTTGTTAAACTGATTTGACTAATTGCAGTAGGCTGTGTTTGTCCTTTTATATTAGCGCTGACAATTCCATCTCTACCAATATTAATACTGGAGGCATGAGGTGGAATTACAATAGCGGGTATAACGGGAAATCCAGAATTAGTTACTAATTGACCATTTTCATTTAATTTAAATGAACCATCTCTGGTATATGCTATATTTCCATCTGCTAATTCAATTTTAAAAAAACCTTCTCCATTAATAGCAATATCTGTAGCAGATTCTGTTTTAATCATATTACCTTGAATATATATTTTTTCAGCAGAGATTGGCCTTACTCCAGCTCCTAACTGTAGCCCAGAGGGCAACAGCGTGTTTTCTGATGAGTTTGTTCCGGACTGTCTTATGGTTTGATACATTAAATCTTCAAAAACAGCTCGAGATCGTTTAAATCCATTAGTACTAATATTAGCTAAATTATTAGAAATAACGTTCATGTTAATTTGTTGTGCATCAAGACCAGTTTTAGAAATCCATAGAGAAGAAATCATAATCTTATCCTGTATTATATATTAGCTATTTATATTTAACAACTGATTTGCATATTCTGTATTTTGATCATATGTAGATATCATTTTCATTTGCATATCAAATTGTCTAGCATTAGACATCATATCAATCATATTTTTTGTAAGATTAACATTACTTTTTTCTAAAGCACCTGAAACTATTTTTATATTACTATCATGTGGTATAGAACGGGTATTAATATTAGAGTTATCAATATAAAACAATCCATTATTTTTTTTGATAAGTTTTTTTATGGGTAATGTAACTAATTTTAATTCTCCAATTTTATATTTTATAATATTGTTTTTTCTATATTTAGTATTTATTATCTCTCCATTAGATAATATTTTTATATTAGCTTTTGGGGGTATTTGAATTGGTGTATTACGCCCGATTATTGGATGATTTTGTGCAACTAATTGTCCATTTGCATTAATCATTAAATGACCATTTTTTGTATATGCTTCTTTTCCGGAATTATCTTTGACAGCCAACCAGCCATTTCTTTTAATGAATATATCTAAATTTCTATGTGTATAATCTAAAAATCCTGAGGAAAAATTATGATATTCTTTTTCTTGTATTTGAGATAAAATTTCAAGATCAATATCTGCGTGATGATTTTTTTTAATTAAATACATAAAATCTTCTTTAAAACCAGAAGTTGAAATATTAGCTAAATTATTAGCTATTATAGTTTGTTTGTTTAATAGGCGATTTGCACTAATCATAGAATTATATATTATATTTTCCATTATACCCTCTTTCTACATATTTCTATTATCGCAAATTCACTAGAGTATTAAGAATTTTATCTTCTGTTTTAAGGACTTGAGCATTAGATTGATAGTTTCTCTGTGCTATAATCATATTAAGTAACTCTTTATTTAAATCCACATTTGATGATTCTAAGTTCTTACTTCTCAAACTACCAAATCCCATACTTCCAGCGATACCAAGATTTTCTGATCCCGCTTCTACTGTGGATGCCCATAAATTTGAACCTTCAGGTCGTAATTTTACGGGATTAATAAATTTTGCTAAAATAATTTGTCCAATCGGAAAAATTTTTTGATTCGAATATGTACCCATAATTTCGCCATTATCAAGAATATCAAATGTTTTTAACACACCCTCTGAATATCCATCTTGAAAAAGCGGATCAAAAAATAATTTGCTATCTTGTTTAACTACAGTTCCTGTTAAATCTAAAGTAATGGATTGATGTAAAAAATTTTTAGATGTTTTTAGAATCATAAAAACAGAAGGAGATGTCAATTGACCTTGATCATTAAATTTCATTGTAAAAACTTCTTCTATTTTATGGTCGAGAGAATTATCATTAATATTTCTCGAATTAATATACGCCTTCCATGTATTACTCTCTTTTTTATCTTTTTCAAACATTATATCTATTTTTTGGGGGTTAGCATATTTATCATAAATAGTAAAGCTAGTATTATATGGGATGATTGTATTATCATTTTGATCGTCTATATGAGTATCGTTTAACACGGGACTAAAATTTATTTTTGTAGTGGGTTTTGCTAATAATATAAATTTTTTTTTTAAGTTAATTGGTATTAAATGCATACTATGTATTTTGTTACTATTTGCATAATCTTTATTTTGACCTGTTAAATATAATCCTTGCATATTTACAATATTTTTATTTTTATCTAGAGAAAATTGACCATTTCTTGTATAATGTGCTCTTCCGTGAGAATCTACTACGCGAAAAAATCCTTCTTGATTAATGCCTATATCTAAATCTCTACCTGTATTAATTAAAGGACCATTATTAAAATTTTGTACAAGATTAGATCTTGCCGTACCTGCACCTATAAAATTTTTTGCCATGCGAGATTGTTCTACAATATCACAAAAAGAAATAGTACTGGATTTAAATCCTGTAGTTGATGCGTTAGCAATATTATTTGATATAACATCTATATAATTACTGCTAGCCATTAATCCGCTAATTGCATTCATAATCGACATAATTATTTTCCTATTTAATTGAATAATATCTTATGCAAAAATTTCATGAATATTTGAAAAATTAGTTGTGCCAGCCCTATCTAAGTTAACAAGAATATTATTAGCCGTATTAGGTGAAGATGTTATAATACTTTTGACTAAAGAATCACTAAAAGTATTAATATTGATATTATTATTATAATAATTTTTAGCAGTAACATCTAGAGTATATTGTCCAGTGTCTACATCGTCGTGATTTAAATTTTTACCATCCCATAATAAATGATACAAACCAGACTGCATATCTTGTATATTTTTATCAAATACAATATTACCTTCGTGATCTTTAATTTGTATATTTACTAATTTAGCTGGGCCTAATAACTCTATACCAAATGTTGTTACTATGTTTTTTTGGTGTATTAATTTTGTGCTTGGTATAAGGACATGATGTCCAATTAATGATGATGCTTGAATATTTTGATTCTGTTTATTTTGATTATTTAATTCTGTAACTGTTTGATTTAATTTTGCCATTTGACTAACTGTATTGATTTGAGCTAATTGTGATGTTAATTCTGTATTTTTCATAGGATCAATGGGATCTTGGTTTTTAATTTGTGCAATTAGTAAGCGCAAAAAGTTTTTTTGTAAATCTAATGAATAAATATTATTATTAACACCGGTGTTATATTCAGGTGGATTCACATTGTGATTACTATTTATAAAATAATTCATTATTATTTTACTCTCCTAGTGTTAATGTTTTTAAGACCAGAGATTTAATTGTTTTTAGCACTTCTATATTAGCTTGATAACTTCTTGAAGTTGCAATATTTTCAATAGTTTCTGTAATTGGATTTATATTAGATGTCATTATATAACCGTTTTTATTGGACATTGGGTTATTAGGATCATATATCATTTTGTATGGATTAGAAATATTAACTATTTTTGACACTTTTACCTTTCCAATTAAATAATTTTTTTGAGGATCAACTTGTAATATTGCTTTTTTTGCAATATATGGATAGAATTTACCATTCTTATATATCATACTTTCAGAATTAGCTAAATTACTTGCAATGACATTAATTTTTTGTGATTGCGCTATTAAAGCTGATCCTGCAATATTTAAAGCATTGAGTAAAGACATAATTATTATCCTCGCAACACATGTATGATATTTTTGATTTCATTATTCATAAAAATTAAGCTTGATTGGTATTTCAAACTGTTTTTTATGAATTCAATTCTTTCTCTATTCATATCTACTGTATTACCATTGGCTTTTATTTCATTAGAAATCACTGGTATAATATTCAATGAAGATTGAGTATTTTTATAAGTATTAAAATGTTGAGGAGATGTTTTGTGTAATTTTACATCAATATTTTTCATATTATTTTTTTTAATTATTTTTTTTATTTCTTTTTTAAAGTCAATATCCATTGCTTTATATCCAGGTGTATCCGCATTAGCTATATTAGATGCTAAAATTTCTTGTCTCTTTGCATAAATATTTAATGCGCATTGACCCAATTGAAACAATGTATTTATTTCATGTAACATATAAAACTCCTTGTGTATTTGTTATTATTATTTTTTTAATATATAAGATAATATAAAAATGTTGATAATGATTTATGTAAATAAAAAATTTTACATTTAATTACAAATTGAAAATAAATGTAAAATGTTTTATAGATTCTACTGTGTCAGTATTATTTTATATAGAATTATATATCTAGATTACTTGTTCAGTAAATATGTAATGTCTAAAATAGTTTTAATTACTTTCATAATAAAAAATAATATAAAATAAAAAGGAAAAAAAATGTTTTTTAAAACAATCGTACTTTTTTTTATTTTTTTGTGTTTTACAGTCAATTCTATGAACTTAACTGATCAATTAATTAATTTTTTTAGTAAAGAATATTCACTTAAAAAAAAAATATTAAAGTTATAGTGCATACCGCATTACAAAAAAATTTATATTGTAAAAACCCTGTTTTTTTAATATTTAATAATGCGCATTATTTTGGCATGATAGATGTTTTATTAACTTGTGATAATATTACTAGACATTTAAACATTGAATTACAAGTAAAAGGAAAATATATTACAGCTAATAGATTTATTCCAAAAGGTAGCTGTATTATTTTTTCAGATTTAAAAACAATGACTGGACGTATAGATATGTTACCTTATCAAACATATTTTGATAAAAAAGATGTAATCAATAAAGTTAATTTACGCGATATTTTTCCATTAAAACCAATAACATCTTTTATGTTGCGTCCAATGTGGATGGTCACTATTCATCAAAGAGTTAATGTTATCATTAAAGGTGTAAATTTTAAAATAATATCTCATGGTACAGCATTAAAAAATGCTTCAAAAAATCAATTAGTACCAGTAAAAATATATAATAACTGTATTTTAAGTGGAATAGTCAATAGTAATGGAGATGTTATAATTCATATGTAAAATAATATATAACAATTAAAGTGAAATAAATATTTGTTTCTAAAATTTACTGTTAGTATAAAGGAAAAAAAATGAATGAATTAAATGAAATTATAAAGGATATGAAAAATATTATAAATAGTTTAAAAAAAATATTGAACGAAGAGCATGTAATTTTATTACATAATGATAATTATTTAGATACATTAAATAAAATTTCTGACAAAAAAAAAGAACTGTTTAAACAATTTCAATGTTTTCAAGAACAGAGAATAGATATTGAAAAAAAATATAATTTTTTTGCGCCTTATAATTCCAATAAAAAATTACATTTCTCTTGGAATGAAATCATTCAAGAGTGTTTGTTTTTAAAAGAAATTAATTTAAAAAACCAAAAAATATTAAATGAAAAATTTTATATAAATCAAAACTTTTTAGATATTCTAGCATTACATTCTAAAGATGTGACATACGATGAAAATGGTAATTTAGAGTATTAGAATAATTTTCTACGAAATATAATTATTTAACTTAAATATTTATAGACCAATTTAGTATTTGCCCAGCTAAAAATGGTGTAATAATATTTTTTCCAATTTTTATTCTTTTTATCACCTGACTAGGTTTTCGGACTAAAGTAATTTTTTCCTTATTGAGAGGCATATTATAAAATTTTGGGCCATTTTCTGAACAAAATGCTTGAAAGTATTTTAAGGCATTCATTTCTTCAAAAACTGTAATATAAGCTAATAAAGAAGAGGGTGCATTAAATATACCAGCACAACCTGTAGTATTTATTTTATTTTTATCATAATGAGGTGCTGTATCACTACCTAAAAAAAAACTTTTATTTCCACTTGCTATGGCATTTCTTAGTGCTATTTGATGAATTTTTCTTTTTAGTATAGGTAAACAATAAAAATATGGTTTAATGCCATTAACTAACATATCATTTCTATTTAACATCAAATGATGAGGTGTAATAGTCGCTGCTAAGTAAGGAGAATTACTATCTACAACATAATCTACTGATTCTTTAGTGGTGATATGTTCTAATACTATTTTTAAATAAGGAAAAGTATTTCTTAATGGATCTAAAGTATTATCGATAAATTTTGTTTCTCTATCAAAAATGTCTATAGTGCTCTCTGTTTCTTCTCCGTGTATAAGTAAAGGCATACCTATTTTTTCCATAATTTCCAGAAGAGAATAAATGTTTTTAATATTTTTAATACCTTTCTCGGAATTAGTTGTAGAATAACTTGGATATAATTTACCAGCTGTAAAAAAATTTTTAGAAAATCCTACTTCTAATTCTTTTGGTGATGTAAATTCTGTTAAATAACATGTCATTAAAGGTTGAAATTTTTTATTGTTGTTTTGCGCTTTTAAAATTTTATTGCGATAATAAATACTTTGTTTACAATTCACAATAGGATTGCAAAGATTTGGCATAATTATTGCTCTTTGATAAAAAGAAGTAGTATAATTAATAACTGTTTTTAGTATGTTTTTTTCTCTCAAATGAACATGCCAGTCATCCGGTTTAATAATAGTTATTTTTTTAAATGATATGGGCATAGTTATGTTCTTTTATGTTATTGAAAATAATTATATTTTTAATGATATTATAGACATCTATATAAATATCTATTTTATTCCTTAAATTTTAGAAATATTGTATCTAGAATCTTTATATTTTTTATAAATTAAAAATTAAAATATTTTATTGTTTTAAAAAATACAATAAAAAAGATATTAAAATATATTATATTTTATAGTAATAGGTTAGTGCAAGATGAAAATTTTAAAATCTTTAGTATCAGTAAGTATGATAACTTTTATATCTCGTACACTAGGTTTTGTTCGTGATATTTTAATAGCTCATGTGTTTGGTATTTCTCTTTTTACTGATGCTTTCTTTATAGCTTTTAAAATTCCTAATTTATTGCGTCGTATTTTTGCAGAAGGAGTATTTGCTCAGTCATTTATTCCTATTTTGATGGAATATAAGTACACAAAAAAAGAAACGTATATAAAATATTTTATTTCTTGTATATTGGGTATAATAATTTTTTTATTATTTATTTTAATTTTATTAGGTGTATTTTTTGCTCGTTCTATTATTTTAATTAGCGCTCCAAGTTTTTCTCTATCCTTATATAAATTAACATTAGCTACACATTTATTAATAATTATGTTTCCTTATATTTTGTTAATTTCTTTATCTTCACTATTATCTTCTATTTTACATGCTTGGAATTTTTTTTCTATCCCATCTATATCTCCAATTTTTTTAAATATCAGTATGATTATTTTTTCTGTTTTTTTTAGCTCTTATTTTCACCCCACTATTTTTGCATTAGCATGGAGCGTACTGATTGGCGGAATAATTCAATTATTTTATCAAGTACCATATTTATATAAAATAAATATGTTAGTGATGCCTTCTATAAATTTTCAACATTCTGGTATATTGCGTGTTTTAAAGCGAATGGGTTCTGCTATTATTGGTTCTTCTGCCAATCAGATTTCATTAATGATGAACACTGTGTTTAGTTCACTACTAAATATTGGTTCTGTATCTTGGATATATTACGCTGATCGATTAATCGAATTTCCTATAGGTATTTTAGGCGCATCATTAAGTACAATATTATTTACTTCACTATCAAAAAATTATCATCAAGGTATTATAAAAAAATATAAACAATCGCTTGATTATAGTATGCGTCTGAGTTTAATTTTAGGTATTCCGAGCGCTTGTATATGTTTTTTTTGTTCTAAGCCACTTGTAATTATTCTTTTTCAATATGGTCGATTCTTAGATTTTGATGTATTAATGACGCAAAAAGCCTTAGAATTGTATTCTTTTGGATTGGTTTCTTTTGTTTTAGTAAAAATATTCTCTTGTGCATTTTATGCATGTGAAGAGATCAATATTCCTATACGTACGTCAATATTTACTATATTTTTAACACAGTTGATAAATCCAATTTTAATTTTTTATTTTCAACATGCTGGTTTAGCATTATCGGTTAGTATATCAAGTTGGTTTAATGTTTTTTTTCTATATTGGAAATTGTACCAGAAAAATATTTTTGCACTACGGAGTAATTGGTATATTTTTCTGCTACGTTTATTATCTGCAACAGTTGTAATGGTTTGTATTTTAATTATAATGTTACATATTATGCCTTCATGGAGTATAGGCTCTATATGTAATAAAATAATACGTCTATTTTTTGTTCTTCTTTTATCTTTTATTGTATATTTTTGTTCGTTGCATGTTTTAGGTATGCGTTTATTACGTGTAGTATATAAAATTTAATAATTTAAAATATTTCAAATTAAATTGTACATATATTTATTTTGTAATATACAATGTTTTAGTATTTTACTATATGTATAGATTATTTAAAAATGATTTTTTATATTTTTAATTTACTTATCATTTATAAAAATGGAGTTAAAAAATGAAAAAACGAGCTACTGCTATCGCATTTTTATTAGCGAGCTTAGTTACTTCAATGCAAGCAAATGCAGAAAATCAATGGTATATGGGTACAAAATTGGGGTGGTCTTATTTAAATTTATTAAGTAAAGATGAGAATGCAAAAACAGTAGAAAACAACATCACAAAAAATAAGTTATCCGCTCCCATTACAGGATTATTTTTGGGTTATAATTTTAATCCTTATTTTGGTCTAGAAATGTCGAATGACACTACCGGTTCTCATCCTCATTTAATATTTAAAAAGAAGACAGACTTACTTCAACTTGGAAGTTTACAACTATCTACAAAATTTTCATATCCAATGGAAAAGAATTTCAATCTTTATACTAATGTTGGCGGAGTATTATTTTGGGAAGACTTTTCTTCTAAACAAGATTTTAAAAATATTTTCAGCAAAGATAGTAAAGTTATACCTAGTATATCTTTAGGCGCTGAATATGTTACAGATGATGATTTTATTACAAGAGTGGATTATACTTGGAAAAATCATTTTAAAAACATTTTCCAATCCCCATTTGAATCAAAAACAGGAGATATATCAGTTTCTTTTGGATGGAAATTTGGAAACTCTAAAATGAACGAGACGGCATCACTATATTCTAATGCAATATCACCTAAGCCGTATATAACAATAAATGAAACTATTCATTTTCCTTTTGAAAATTCAGATATTCAATCCAATGGCTGTGAAAAATTGCATAAATTAGATGCTAAAATCAAAAATATGAAGCTTAAAAATATTTCTATTGTATTATCTGGGTATACTGATCGTATGGAAGATGCTCGTTATAGTCAGATCTTATCTGAAGAACGCGCTTATAATGTACGAGATTATTTTGTTTCTCAAGGATTTTCTAGAAATACGATTACTTTACAAGGTTTAGGAAATTCTTTTTCTACTACTGAAAAAATATGTAAAAATTTAAAAAATACTGACTTGTTAATGAACTGCTTATCTCCAGATCGTCGTGTGGATATTGAAGTATTAGCAACTAGATAAATTATTTATAAAAAACAATAAAATATATTTTCATAAATTTATTTATGAGTGATTTTTAAATAAGATGATTTTATTTTATTAAGTATAAGATAGATCTAAATAAATATTATTAATTTTTTAATATTTTTTTGGAGAGAGAGAGATTCGAACTCTCGGACGATTTCTCGTCGGCGGTTTTCAAGACCGCTGCCTTAAACCACTCGGCCATCTCTCCATATTGAAATATTATTAAAAGAGTATAATATTAAATCATTATATGACTATATGTAAAGAGAATTTTATAATATACACTAACATAGTTAATATTTTTTAATAACGTGTATAAAATAAATTATCTAAAGTTATAAAATTTTATTTGTGTTTTTTGTATTTTCTTTCTATAATAGTTTTATCGGCGTATTGACAGATTGGATATGTGACGGACTGCAAATCCGTATAACTCGGTTCGATTCCGGGATACGCCTTTAAAATTTTTATCAAGCCCGGATGGTGAAATCGGTAAACACAAGGGACTTAAAATCCCTCGGCTTAAAAAGCTTTGCGGGTTCAAGTCCCGCTCCGGGTAATAAAAAATAATAAACGATGAAATTAAGATAAAAACGCTTGATATACTCTATACTTTGAATTTTGTTTTAAAATTTTATATTTTTTAAAATGTTTACTTAATATATTTTTATAACTAAAACAACTATTTGTTACGAATCTTAATTCTCCATTAATCATTAAATATTTAGAAGCATTCGATATAATATTTTTAACAATATTAAAATTTACTTTTAAATCATTGTGAAAAGGCGGATTGGAAATAATAATATTAAATTTTTTAAATATATTAGAATATAAATCACTTAATAAAATTTTTCCGTTCATACGATTTATCCGCAATGTAGCTAAACTAGATGCTAATGCATATATATTATTATCTACCAATGTTAAATTAATATTAGGTACATTTTTTTCTAATAATACCGATAAAAATCCTGACCCACAACCCATGTCTAATACCGGCCCTTTCATCTTATTAGAAAATGTAGAGGCTAAAAATTTACTTCCAGAATCTATGTTTTTATAGTCAAATATTCCAGGTAATGTTTTAACAGATATATCATTATATATATGTGTTTTAAAAAAATTTTCAAATATAAATATTGGTTTTTTTAATAAAATTCCAGCATTTAAAATAGAATGTTTTGCTCGATCTAATGTTTTTAATGTCAACCATTGAAACAACATTCTTGATGCACTATTAATACCACTCGAATTATTACCAATTAAAAAAATTTTAGTACCAATTGAAAAACAGGATAGTAGATTCATTAATTGAAAATATGCTTCATTTTTATTTTTAGGCCAATAATATATTAATACGTTATAATCTTTTGTTATTTTCTCTGTGACTATATGTTCATAACATATATGAACGTTTTTGTGATTTTTTATCATATGAAATGATAATTGATCATAATATTTTTGAATATGAATTGTTTTTTTTAAAGCAGATAAATGTGCGGGAAAGTAGTCTTGTATATTACCTGAAAAAAAAATACTTTTATTGTTAAATTTCATAGCATGGCGTAATAGCAACTGACTGGTTTTCGCGATAAACACGATTAAAAATTCCTTAGATAGTATGTCTGAATAAAATATATTTTTTAAAAAAATAGCTTTCTATACTATTTTTTTATTTAAAAAAATAGAAATTGTTCTCATATAATATTTATATTATAATTATTTATTATTAAAAAAATTTTTATATCAATGTAATAATTTTCAAAATTACATTTATTTTATATGATTAATTTATCTGAATATAATATTATTGAGACATAAATATGTTTAAAAAATATGTTGAACTAAAAAGTAGTAGTTTTACATTTTTAGTTTTGTATTTATATAATAATAATATAGAATTTATTAATAAATATTTATATCAAAAAATTAAAAAAAATCCTATTTTTTTCAAAAATGCACCTATTATAATAAATATATCTGGTTTATTAAATATAATAAATTGGATAAAAATAAAAAAAAATATTATATCGCACGGTTTTTTTATAGTCGGAGTGACCGGTTGTAAAGATAAAAATTTTAGAAAAATAATTTTTGATTCTGGACTTCCTATTTTATCCGAAGGAAGAATACAAAACATTAATTTTTATCACAATACAAATTTTACTGATAAAAAACTTTCTTCTATTACTGAAAAAAAATCAAAAAAAACATATTTTATCGATAAACCTGTTCGTTCAGGTCAAAAGATTTATGCGCAATATTCTGATTTAATTGTGACTAATACTGTCAATGCAGGCGCCGAATTAGTTGCGGATGGAAATATTCATATATATGGTTTATTACGAGGTAGAGTATTAGCAGGTGCTAATGGAGATACAAGTAGTAAAATATTTTGTACTAGATTATTTTCTGAATTAGTATCTATATCCGGTGAGTATTGGTTATCAGATCAAATACCTATACAGTTTATAGGAAAAGCATCTTTAATTTATTTAAAAAATAAATGTTTAACTATAAATTCTCTCTGAGTTAACTATATTATATAAAGGATTTTTATATGACGCAGATTATTGTAGTCACTTCTGGAAAAGGAGGTGTCGGTAAAACTACTTCTAGCGCAGCCATTGCAACTGGATTAGCTAAAAAAAATAAAAAAACTGTGGTCATAGATTTTGATATAGGATTAAGAAACTTAGATTTAATCATGGGCTGTGAACGTAGGGTTGTCTATGATTTTGTCAATGTGATTCAAGGTGACGCGACATTAAATCAAGCTTTAATTAAAGATAAAAAAACACAGAATTTATTTATTTTACCTGCATCACAAACGAGAGATAAAAATGCATTAACAAATATAGGAGTAGAAAGAGTTTTTAATCAATTAATAGACATGAACTTTGATTTTATTATTTGTGATTCGCCTGCTGGTATTGAGAATGGAGCTATTTTAGCATTATATTTTGCGGATGAAGCAATTGTTACGACTAATCCGGAAGTGTCTTCAGTCAGAGATTCTGATAGAATTCTTGGTATTATTGCTTCTAAATCAAGAAGAGCTGAAGAAAATAAAGATCCGATTAAAGAGCATTTATTATTAACACGTTATAATCCTATAAGAGTTAATAATGGAGAAATGTTGAGTATGAAAGATGTATTAGATATTCTTCATATACCATTCATAGGTGTTATCCCAGAAGACCCATCCGTTCTTCGTGCATCTAATCGAGGGGAATCGATTATATTAGATACTAATTCTTATGCAGGCAAAGCTTATATAGATACTGTAGATAGATTACTTGGTTACAACTGTCCTTTTCGTTTTATTGAAGAAAAAAAAAGTTTTTTAAAACGTTTATTCGGGAGATAAATATGACTTTATTAGATTTTTTTTTATCTCGGAATAAAAACACAGCTTATATTGCAAAAGAAAGATTGCAACTTATTGTTTCAGAACGTAAAAAATGTCAATCTCTACCAGATTGTTTCCCACAATTAAAACAAGAAATATTATCAGTGATTTGTAAATATGTTCATATAGATCCTAATATGATAAAAATTCAATTAAATCATAAGAATAAAAATGTTTCTATAATAGAATTAAATATTATTTTACCAGAATAGATATAGAGAATAAAATAGATATAAATACTCATAGTTATAATATTTATTTTTATCATAGTTTCATTATGCATTTATTCCATTAATACTGAAGTATATAAAATACTTCTGTATTAATTTTTTTGTAGTATCTAACTATATATTTCTATATTAAAGAATATTATTTAAATAGTTTGGTTTAATTTGTATAGATTTTAATATTTTATTTTCTTTTATTGATAACAAAGCTAATGGAATAATATCTTTTGCATTAGGAAATAAAATATTTATATTCTGTATTAACGATGAATTTATATATCCTATTTTAGAACATGCATTTCCAACTAATGTCCATGGATTAGTTAAGGACTGTATTCTTTTTTGTACTGATGAGATATTGATACACGATTCTGTTTTATTCCCTATCCACATATATTTTTCATTGCGCACATATCGAGCCCAGTACACTTGTTTTTGATTGGCATTAATAGCAACTAAAATTTTGTTTTTTTTATATTTTCTCCATGCTTTTTCTGCAAAAATAATTAAAGTAGAAACACTAATTAGAGGTATATTAAAACTTAATGATAAACTTTGTGCAATGCTGATTCCAATACGTATACTTGTAAAATTACCAGGTCCTATTGATAGAGCGATAGCGTGTATCTGCGATAATTTTGTGTTCGTATATAATAAAATCTGATTAATCATTGGTAATATTTTTTTAGTATGTGTTTTATTACAAGATTCTATTAATGAATGAATATGATTGTTTTTATAGATTGCAACAGAACAAGAATTAAGAGAGGTATCAATTGCTAAGATTATATTAGACATAATTCACTCAAAAAAATTTTTATACATTATATTGTTTTTAAAAATAATAATAAATAGAAATATTTTATCAAATATTTGGTATTAAATTTTAATTATATTTTATTTTTTATGATTCTCACAAGATCAATGCGATATTTTGTAATTTTAATAATATGAAATTGAAAAACGTCAATATTGATTATATCTCCTGGTAGTGGTAATTGACCTTGTTGAGAAATTAATAAACCTCCTAATGAAGCGCATGTATCTTTTTTTATTAATGCTGTAGTTTTAAGAAGTTGTTGTAGTGAATGTAAGTCTGTTTCACCCTTGACTAGCCAACTATTTTGTTCTTTGATAATATCTGGTGTTTCATCCGCATCCGGAAATTCTCCTGCTATCGCTTCTAAAAAATCTAAAGGTGTTATTAATCCTTGCACTACACCAAATTCGTTGCTAACAATAACAAAACTACTTTTAGCTCGACGTAATACTCCAAGAAGATTTATTGGATCCAAAGTATCTGGGATAATAATAGCTGGTTTTTGACTAGAAAAATGAGATATATTAATATTTTTATCTAAAGCTACTAGAAGTTCTTTGGCTCTAACAATTCCTATAATTTCATCTAATTCCCCTTTACAAACTGGAAATAAACTATGAGGTGTATCAAGTAACTGCATTCTAATTTCACTATTACTTTTTTCTATATTAACCCATGAAATATTGCTTCTGGGTGTCATGATACTTCGAATAGAGCGTCCTGCTAAAGTAAGAACGCCGTTTATCATATATTGTTCTTCTTCTTTAAAGGTTTCATGCTCTTCTAAGGGTTGATAATGTGTTTCTTGATGGTTATGATGATCTTGATATTCTTTTGATATATCAGAACCGTTTTTTTTTTCGCGAATCATTAATCCTAAAATAGTTTCTGCAGCTCTTTGTCTCATAGGTTTACGAGATTGATTTTTGATAAAATTACGACGTGCAATTTGATTAAAAATTTCTATTAATATAGAAAATCCTATTGCTGCATAAAGATATCCCTTCGGAATATGAAACTGTAGTGATTCTGCCACTAAACTAAATCCAATGATTAATAAGAAACTCAGGCATAAAACAACAACAGTTTGATGAAGATTAATAAATTTTGTTAGTGATTTTGAAGCCATTAACATTAAAATTGCAGCTACAATAACAGCTGTTATCATAATTAAAAATTCATTTACCATTCCGACGGCTGTTATAATTGCATCTAAAGAAAATACTGCATCTAAGACAACTATTTGAATTACTACAGGCCAAAAACTTGCATAATTTTTATTTTCTATATCATCATTGGGATTATTTTCTAACTTTTCGTGTAATTCTATTACGGCTTTAAAGAGTAAAAATATACCACCAAATAATAATATAAAATCACGTATTGATAGAGTACAGAATTGATTATGAATAATAGGTGTGGTTAGAGTAATAACCCAAGATACTAATGATAGAAGTGCTAATCGCATGACAAGGGCTAACCCCAAGCCCATTATACGTGCCTTATCTCTTTGATGCGGTGGTAATTTTTCTGATAAAATTGCAACAAAAATAATGTTGTCAACACTTAATATGAGTTCTAAAAAGATTAGTGTAAATAAGCCAGCCCAAGTTGATGCGTCTAACAAAAACTCCATTAGAAAAGCTCCGTAAAAAAAAATAGGACAGCATGATATTTAATTTCAATAAAAATATAAAATCGTTAATGAATGTTTTATTATTTTTATGAATATTAAAAAAGCTGGATTGAAGTAATTATATGAATAAACAATGCTTTCAGAAAAATATATGAAGTTAATGCTTATTGTACTCTATTTTTATTTTTTAAAATAGATTAACAAGATTTTTAGCGGTTAAATATTTTTATTTTTTCATTAAAAGATAATGGCCTCTGATTTTAGCAGAGGTCTTTAAAAACATATTTTTATGAATTTGCTTTATATAGAAAAAACATTGACTGCGGCAGGCCCTTTTTGTCCGTCTTGAATTTCAAATTCAACGTTTTGACCTTCAGATAGTGTTTTAAATCCATTCCCTTGAATTGAAGAAAAATGTACAAAAACATCTTTACTACCATCTTCTGGAGTAATAAAACCAAAACCTTTAGATTCATTAAACCATTTAACTTGACCTTTAATCTTATTCATTTTGTAATTTCCTTGTATTATTTTATGTATTAGTTTAATGCTAATTTGTGAATAAACTATGAACATTACTGAATAAGGCATAAATTTAAGATTCGGAAATAGGCTCTGCTTTAAAATATATACTCTAAGCTGTTCAATTTTACGAAGTCATACATAACCAGAATTATAAATTAATTTATTATTAATGTAATATAGTTAATCAAAAATATTTTTAACAAAATACTTTATTTTATACTAACAGTTTTTCTTAAAAAAACAAGGGTGGAAATGCTATCACAAAATAATTTTATAATATATTTTTTAGTTTTCTCTTAATAGAGATATATTATTTTCTCATATTAAGAGAAAATATTATTTTTTTAACATGTTTCACTACATGTAATCCTTATTATGCAGTGCCTGTATGCGTTTATCTAAAGAGGGATGGGATGCAAATAATTCTAAATATTTATTATGTCTTCCATGAATACACAATGCGATCATATTATCTGATTCTTCTGGTTCATAACTCTTCTTTAAACGATGTAAAGCTGATATCATTTTATTTTTACCAACTAATTTTGCAGAATGTGCATCTGCATAAAATTCTCGGTGTCTAGAAAACCACATAGTTATCAGACTGGCTAATGTACCAAAAAATAACTGTAATAATATGGAAATTATAAAATATGTCACAGGATTTTTTGTTTCAATATTGCTATCATCTTTATCATTCACTATAAAACTAGTTAAAAATTGCGAAAGTAAGCGAGATATAAAAATAACAAATGTGTTCAATACACCTTGAATTAAAGTCATAGTAATCATATCGCCATTAGCAATATGACTGATTTCATGTGCTAATACTGCTTCTGCTTCATCTTTTGTCATATTTTCTAATAATCCTGTCGATACAGCAATTAAAGCAGAATCACGGCGCGCACCTGTCGCAAAAGCATTCATATCAATAGCATTATAAACCGCTACTTGCGGCATGACAATACCTTTTTTTATTGACTGTTGACGTACAGTATTTATGAGCCAATGCTCTATTTCATTACGAGGATAATGAATAACTTCACCATTAACTGAAGATAAAGCTATCCACTTAGACATTATCAATGATAATAGTGATCCACTAAACCCAAATATAGTTGATATAAAGATTAAACCATATAAAGTATGAGACGATATTCCTATTAAGCTTAGAATCAGACTAAATATTAACATAACTGACAAATTAGTTAATAGGAAAAGAGCAATACGTAACATAAGCAATTATCTTCCTAAATCAGCGAAACAGTATATACTTACAAAAGTATATATTATATAAAATTTTTTATAAATATTTTGTGTTTTACTAGAAAAATTTTTAAAAATATTAATTTTTAAATTAACATATTATTCTTAATTAAGTCAATATAGACGGATGTTTTTTATAATTTAAACTTTTACTTTATGCAATAATATTTTTTAAAATAATCAATTAATAATCAAACATATGCCAATTTCGATGATCACGATTGATGATATATTTTGATTTTTCTGGCCCCCATGTACCAGCAGAATAAAATTGAAGATGATTATTATTGTTTTTTTTCCAAGAAAATACGATAGGATCGATCCAATTCCATGCATATTCTATTTCATGACGTGATACAAATAAAGATTGTATGCCTTTCATGGATTCCAGTAATAATCTTTCATATGCATCGATTGAAAAAGAATAATTTTTTTTATCACAAGCGTGCCATTCTAATTGACTATTGTTTAAATGATACTCTGAATTAAATCCCGGTTTTTTATTAAAAAAATTTATTTTAATATTAAATTCAGGTTCTAATCGCATAATTAATTGGTTAGGCAGCAAGTTTATATCAGCATCAGAAAATAAATTAAAAGCCATTTTTTTAAAAGATATTACTACTTCGGAGTATTTATATGGTAAGCGTTTTCCTGTTCTTAAATAAAATGGCACACCAGACCATGTTTCATTATCAATGTCAGCTCTAATAGCAACAAAGGTTTCTGTTTCAGTATTATTATTTGCACCTTTTTCTTGTTGATATGATGGTACAGGACAATTATTAATATAACCTGATATATATTGTCCTCGTACAGTTTTAACGTCAATATCTTTTGAATGAATAGGACGTAATGCACGCAGTATTTTTATTTTTTCGTTTTGAATATTTTCACATGTTAAATCTTTTGGCGGAGATATGGTCAATAGAGTTAAAATTTGTAATAAATGATTTTGTACCATATCACGCATTTGCCCCATATTATCAAAATAATTCCATCTATTTTCAATACCCACCTGTTCTGCTACTGTTATTTGAATATGATCAATAATTTTGTTATTCCAATTATGAAAAAAGAACGAATTAGAAAAACGTAAAGCAATAAGATTTAATATGGCTTCTTTACCTAAATAATGATCAATCCGGAATATTTGTGATTCTGAAAAATATTTAGAAATTTGGTTATTAATTTTTTTTGACGTTTTCAAACATGTGCCAAGAGGTTTTTCTATTATTATACGAGCAGGGGGTGTATTTAAACATATACTTCCCAAGCCTTTACAAATAGGATAAAATGTATGCGGCGGTGTAGCGCAATAGTAAACTATTATATTGTTTTTTTTTTTCAGCACTGTTTTTAATTTTTCAAAACTGCAAATATCATTTACATTAATATTGCAAAAATATAAACGAGCATGCATATGCTTCCACACTGTTTTATCTATTTCTTCATTGATAAATTTTTTTATAGATTCTTTGACTAAGATAGAATATTCTTCTTTTGTCCATTCGGCGCGACCCACGCCAATAATGCGTGTATCTTGATGAATTTTTTTATTTTTTTCTAATTTATATAAAGCTGGCAACAATTTTCTTTTTGCTAAATCGCCTTTTGTACCAAATATAACTATATCACAACTATTATTGTTTTCTATATTCATTATTTACTCTTTATAGGATTATATAATGTTAATAATTAAGATTATAATGTTTATTTATTAGAGAATCTATTTTTTTAGATAATTTGTTTATATAATGATAGTGTTATTTTAATTGTGACCAAATAGCTTATTAAATAAAATAAATATTTTTTGAAAAATGATTTATCAAATGAAGAATTTTTAAAAAATTGTTATATTTATTATAATATTGACTACTACTGAAGTATTGGTTTTATTTATTGTAAAGAGGTTTTTATGTTACAGCGTTTGAGAAGAACTAAAATTGTTGCTACTGTAGGACCTTCTACAGATTTAAAAAATAATCTTGAAAAAATTATTTTAGCAGGCGTTAATGTATTGAGATTTAATTTTTCGCATGGTATACCAAGCGAACATAAAAAAAGAGCGAAAAAAGCCAAAGAAATAATGCAAAATTTAAATTGTCATATTGCTTTATTAGCGGATTTACAGGGACCAAAAATAAGAATTTCTAAATTTCAAAAAGGTAGGATATATTTAAATATAAACGATTGCTTTATATTAGATACAACACTAGAAGAACATAAAGGTAATCAAGAAAGAGTTGGTATTGATTATAAAGAATTGCCACATGATTTAAATGTTAATGATATACTATTATTAGATGATGGAAGGATACAATTAAAAGTTACCCATGTTGCTCAAACAGAAATATTTACTGTAGTTATTGTAGGTGGTGTTTTGTCTAATAATAAAGGTATTAATAAATTAGGTGGTGGATTGTCAGCTCATGCATTAACAGAAAAAGATAAAAAAGATATTATTCTTGCATCAGAAATGGACGTAGATTATTTAGCTATATCATTTCCACGATGTAGTCAAGATTTATATAAAGCAAGAGAATTAGCATATCAAGCTGGAAGCAATGCAAAAATAGTAGCAAAAATAGAACGTGCTGAAGCAATCAAAAATCAAAAAACAATAGAAGATATTATATTAGCGTCAGATGTTATTATGATAGCAAGAGGGGATTTGGGTGTAGAAATTGGTGATTCTGAATTAGCTGGTATTCAAAAAAAACTTATTCGAACTGCTAGACAATTAAATAGAATAGTAATTACAGCAACGCAAATGATGGAGTCTATGATTCTTAATCCATTACCTACTAGAGCAGAGGTGATGGATGTAGCAAATGCTGTTTTAGATGGAAGCGATGCGGTTATGTTATCAGCTGAAACAGCATCCGGTAAATATCCATCTGAAACGGTTATAAATATGGCTAAAGTGTGTCAAGGCGCAGAAAAAGTCCCCAGTATTAATGTCTCACGGCATCGATTAAATCTTAAATTTAATGATATTGAAGAAGCTATTGCTATGTCTGCTATGTATTCTGCTAATCATTTACATGGCATTTCTGCTATTATTGCTATGACAGAATCTGGAAATACGGCATTGATGATGTCTCGTATTACATCTGGATTACCTATTTTTGCCTTGTCAAAAAATCAAAAAACATTGAATTTATCTGCTCTTTATAGAGGTGTTATTCCAATATATTTTAATAGCTTTCATAATGGAGTGAAAGCCGCTAATGAAGCATTAGCATTGCTATGTAAAAAAAATTTTTTAATAAAAGGTGATTTAGTAATTGTGACTCAAGGTGATATTATGGGGAAAATAGGTAAAACTAACACTAGCAGAATTTTAAAAGTGTTTTAATAATTGTTTATTAAAAAAAGTTAAGCTAATACATGTATTATACATAATTTAATTAAAAAATTATATTACATATGATATTTTTTACTAAAATAAATAATAAAAAATATCATAATAAATTATTATTATTTAATATACGAGCATATTTTTTATAAAATTCTATTGTACTTAACAATTCATAATTATTTCCTTGAAAATATGTAAAATTTTTTTGTTGATATTAACATTGGCATTATACTACGAAAATATTTTAAATACATATATATATAAATATATAACTACTGTATTTAATAGAGCATTAATATCGAAAATCTAGTATTTTCATGCATTTTTATGTATATTCATATTGAGTTGAATTTTATAAAAAATATCAATTTTTTGAGTTTCTATAATTTTCTCAGGATTTTAAGATAAATGTTATAAAAACAAAATCTATAATATCATTGAAGATATTTATAGGTAGTGAATAAATAAAAATAATTTTTTTAAAAATATTTTTGAATGTTTTATTTTTTTTAGTAAATATAATTTATGTTTCTATAAGCGTTGATCTTAAGTATATCAACATTATTGTAATATTAATATTTTTTATTTCCTATACCATTTTAACAGAAGTGTATTTAATATAATCCGTATTTAAAGAAAATATTGGTTAATTATATAGTACAAATATCATTTAGCTTGTAAACTGTACAAAATTTTTTTTCATTCTTTATTTAATAATAAAAGGTAACAATCCGATTCAATTTTACCATATAATCAAAAGAATTGATTGTTACTGATTGAAAGTGATTTAACATGAGAATATTTAACATTATTTTTATACTAGATCAGCATAATATTGATGTTCATCTAGATAAATATCAATTATAATAAAGATACAAAAGTATATAAAAAATTTAAATTTACGTCACTTATGTTAGAATTTATTAAATTAAAAAAAATTTATGTTAACTTTTCTAATCGTTCTATTCTTTCCAATATATCTATGTCTTTAGTATCTAATCAGATTGTTACTTTAATTGGTCCAAATGGTGCTGGAAAATCCACATTAGTGCGTGTAATATTAGGATTAATTAAACCTAATACAGGATCAATTTTGCATTATCCAAATTTATCGATTGGTTATGTACCACAAAAATTATATTTTAATCCATTTTTACCTATGACAGTAGACAGATTTATGAGATTATCTAATAAATCTAATGATAGTGATATTCAATCCATATTAAATCGTGTAAAAGTAAGATCATTACAATTATATAAATTAGAACAATTATCTGGTGGAGAAATGCAGCGCGTTCTTTTAGCTAAAGCTCTATTAAAAAAACCAGATTTGTTAGTTTTAGATGAGCCCACGCAAGGAGTAGATGTAGCTGGTCAATTATCTTTGTATGAATTGATTAATCAAATTCGTACTGAATTAAAATGTTCTATTTTTATGGTTTCACATGATTTAAATTTAGTCATGGCTAAAACAGATGAAGTAATATGTTTAAATAATCACATTTGTTGTTTTGGTACTCCAGAAAAAGTATTTAAAAACAAAGAATTTATCTCTATTTTTGGTTCTCAACGTTCAAAGGAATTAGCTATTTATCATCATGATCATAATCATTTTCATGAATTTTAAATCAACAAATTTTTTATTATCGAGTGACATTTATTATGTTTGAGATTATTTTTCCCGGATGGTTAGCTGGTATTGTTCTAACTTTAGCAACCGGTCCTTTAGGTTCTTTCATGGTTTGGCGTCGAATGTCTGCTTTCGGTGACACTTTATCTCATTCTTCTTTACTTGGATTAGCAATATCTACTATTTTAGATTTTGACTCTTTTTATTCTATATTATTTTTTATCGGATTATTAGCAATAATAATAGCGTGGATAGAAGAAATTGTACCTTTTTCTATAGAAACTACATTAAGTATCATATCACATAGCTCTCTTTCTCTTGGTATATTTTGTGTAAGTTTAATGTCTACTACACAACCTATAGATATTAATAGCTATTTGTTTGGTGATTTGTTAGCAGTAACCACTTCTGATTTGATTACAATCTCCATTATTAGTCTAATTGTGCTCAGTATTTTAATATTTTCTTGGGAAAATCTTCTATCAGCAACAATTAATGAAGAACTAGCGAAAATAGATGGTATTAACTTATATCATGTACGTTTAAAAATTATGTTAACTAGCGCTATGACAATTGCTATTGCCATAAAATGCGTGGGTGCACTATTAGTAACTTCTTTACTGATTATTCCACCTGCAACAGCTCAACGTTTTTCTAGCTCTCCAGAAAAAATGGTTATTATTTCTATTATTATAAGTATTATTTCTGTAACAGGTGGTGTATTTTTATCTATGCTATGCAATACACCTGCAAGTCCGTCTATTGTTGTTTTTTCATCTTTTATTTGTCTTATTAGTAATATTCAAAAATATTTATATCAATAAAATATTGATGTTATTTAATAATTTTTATACCTAATTCTTTTAATATATCATGTTTTATCGTACTAGGTGAATTAGTTAAAGGACAACTAGCTGAAGTGGTTTTAGGAAATGCAATAACATCTCTAATATTTTTACTACCAGTTAATAACATAACAATTCTATCTAAACCCAATGCAATACCTGCATGTGGCGGGGCTCCATATTTTAGTGCTTCAATAAAAAAACCAAATTTTTTTAGTTGAATATTTTTTGAAATACCAATTAAATCAAAGATTTTTTCTTGTTTTTTATAGTCATATATTCTTACTGAGCCACCACCAATTTCATAGCCATTGATAACTAAATCATAACTGTCAGAAACATTTTTTTCTATTTCATTTGATGAGTCTTTTTTCTTTATTTTTTTTATAGCAGTAAAAGGATGATGCATGGAAGTAAGATTACCTTTAGCATTTTTAAAGAATAAAGGAAAATTGATAATCCATACAGGCTTCCACTCATATTCTTTAACAAGATTTAAATCGTTTCCTAACTTTATACGCAACATGCCAAGTGATTTGTTCACAATTTCTATAGTGTCCGCTATGATAAATAAAATATCTCCGTTTTTAGCATAAGTTTTTGAAGCAATTTTTTTCCACGTTTTTTCGTCTAAAATTTTTTTTATCGAAGTTTGAATGCCTTGACATCCCTTTTTAATATTATTAATTTTTATATAAAATAGTTTTTTTGCATTATATTTTTTAATATATTGAGCATAAATATCTATATTTTTTCGACTGAAAAATTTTTTTTCAGATACGCACAATAATGCAATGCGGTTATTATGATTTGGATTAATCTGAAAAAATTCTATATGGTGTTTATCAATGAAAATATCAGATATATCAATAATTTCTATAGGATTACGTAAATCAGGCTTATCACAACCATAACGCGCCATCGCTTCATGAAAAGATAAAATTGGAAACTTATTAAGTTTTACATGAATAATTTTTGACCAAATAGATTTTATTAATTTTTCTACAAAACAACGTATTTGAATAGAATTTATAAAAGAAATTTCTATATCAATTTGTGTAAATTCGGGCTGTCGATCTGATCTTAAATCTTCATCACGAAAACATTTAGCTATTTGATAATATTTATCAATACCTGAAATCATTAGTAATTGTTTAAAGAGTTGTGGAGATTGTGGTAAAGCATAGAATTGTCCCGGATAGTTACGACTAGGAACTAAATAATCTCTAGCACCTTCAGGTGTAGATTTTGTAAGAATTGGTGTTTCAATATCTAAAAAATTATTTTTCTCCATAATTTTTCGTATTAAGTGAGTCACTTCACTTCGTTTTTGAATATTTTTCAAAATATCTAATCGACGTAAATCTAAATATCTGTACTTTAAATGAATATCATTAGTATTATTCACATTACTGATGGGTATAGGTAGAGATACATTAAAAATTTTTAAATTATGCGCTAAAACCTCTATTTCACCAGTTTTTATTTTTGTATTTTTATTAATTATATCTCGTTCTTGAACACAACCTCTGATTCTAATACAGAATTCATTTTTTAAGTTTTTAGCTTGATCAAATAGACTATTATCGTGTGATTGAAAAATGACTTGAACAAGACCTGTCCAATCTCTCAGATCAACGAAAATAAATTGCCCCAGATTGCGTATTTTATGTACCCAACCGCATAAATTGACTATTTTTTTTATATGAATAATGCGAAGATGCCCACAATATTGACTGCGCATACAATTCCTATTTTTTTAATTATAATATAATGGGGAAAAATAAAAATTAGAATACAAATGTAATTTTATTAGAACGATATATGAAGATTTATTTTAGAGTGCGTCAAAACGACTATTTAAACTATCTATTTATATTATATTGGAATGCATGGATTATTTATAGTAATACATTATTTTTTAAAATATATTAATGAAATAAAAAAATTAAATTTTTTATATTTCTTGTAATATTATCACTAGAAACTTATCCAACATAATAATTATCTACTCCGAAAAATAATACGACCTTTGGTTAAATCATATGATGTTAATTCTACAGTTACTTTATCACCTGTTAATATTCTAATATAATTTTTTCTCATTTTACCTGAGATATGGGCGGTAATGATATGTTTATTTTCTAATTCTACACGAAACATGGTATTAGGTAATGTGTCTATCACTGTTCCTTGCATTTCAATATTTTCTTCTTTAGCCATACTGTTCTCTTACTTTAAAATTAAAATATGTGTTTTTCATAACATTGTAAATGTTATCGCATTATCTTATATAATACTAGTCGTTTTGACTAGTATATTATTTGTGAAAATATATTAATATTATAGATTTATAGAATTAAGATATCGTTCACTATCTAATGCAGCCATACAACCACTTGCAGAAGAAGTAATAGCTTGCCGATAAACATGATCTGTTACATCACCAGCTGCAAAAACACCAGGTATACTCGTTTGTGTATGATTGCCATGTTGACCATAAAGAATTTTAATATAATTGTCTTTCATGTCTAATTGATTGATAAAAAGACTTGTATTAGGCGTATATCCAATAGAAATAAACACACCAGAAACCATGATTTTCAATATCTTCTCATTCAAATAAGTATTTTTTTTAATTAATATACTATCAACACCAAAGGAATTTCCTAATATTTCTGAAATAGTACAATTTAAATGTAGTATTACTTTCTTTTCTTCAATCTTTTTTGTTAACCGACTAATTAAAATTTTTTCAGCTCTAAAATGATCGCGACGATGCACTAAGTGTATTTTATGTACAAAATTAGATAAGTATAACGTTTCTTCAATAGCAGTATTACCTCCTCCTACTACTGCTACTTCTTTATTTTTATAAAAAAAACCATCACATATCGCGCACGTGGAGACACCTTTACCTTTAAAAGTATGTTCTGATTCTAGTCCTAAAAAACGTGGATTAGCGCCAGTAGCAATAATTAACGCATCAGATGTATAAATATTTTTTTCACCGATCATAAAAAACGGTTTTTCTGATAATTTTACTGAAATAATATGATCAGATATAACTTTTGTATTAAATTTTAGTGCTTGTCGATGCATTCTATTTATTAAATCTGTACCAGAAACGGTATTCACATCTCCTGGCCAATTTTCAATTTCATTTGTATTCATCAATTGTCCACCTTTATTATTACCTGTAATTAAAAATGGTTTTAAATTAGCTCTTGATGAATAAATAGCAGCTGTATATCCCGCTGGTCCAGATCCTAAAATAATTATTTTATTATGTATAATTTTTTTCAATGATTTTATTGTCCTTATATTTTAGTCAATATTGCTGATATTAAAATCACTTTGTACTCTAAAGCTAGATATATTATCAAATTTTTGAGATATCTGTTATTTTTTTTGCATTACATACAGTAAATATACTGTCATAATAAGAGAATATATTCTTATTTTTATAAAAATTTTTTTATTCAGTATACTTTTATGTGACAATATTAATTATTTTGTTTTCATTAAAAAATTAATTTTTTACAAAGAAATATTTATATTTTATAAGAAATTTAGAACATGTTAATATTGTATTCTTATAATAAGATATAAAGAATATCATAAGAAAATTATGAAGTATTTTATTTTTGTATAGTGTTATTCTCATATAAAAAAACACTCTTAAAATATATAATACTAAACGATATAAAGAATGGAATAATACTATCTTTTATATTTTAATTTTTTTAAAATGTAAATTATTTATAAAAACAAAATTTTATTCATTATTAAAAGACGTAAAACATTATGTTGAATCCTGATTTATTACGATATGACTTGCATAATTTAGCTAAAAAATTATTAAAAAAAGGATTTGAGTTAGATACTCTTCAAATATCTTCGATGGAAGAAGAACGAAAAAATCTTCAAATTAAAACTGAGACTTTACAGTGTCAGCATAATATTTTATCTAATTTAGTCAAAAATGCGAAATTTCTTAAGAAAAAAGATGAATTATTAAAACAAAAAGTTATAAAATCTAATAAAAATTTACATTTATTTCAAATGAAATTAAAACGATTACAAGAAAAAATTCATAATTTTTCAATATTAATACCAAACTTTCCTTCCGAAGATATTCCTGAAGGAAAAAACTATTGTGATAATAAAATAATTAAATGTTGGGGTGAAAAAAGAAATTATAATTTTGAAATTAAGGATCACATCGAAATTGGAAAAAAATATAATGGATTAGATTGGCAATCTTCAGCTCATATATCTGGTGCACGATTTGTAGTAATGAAAGGTAATATTGCTCTTTTACATCGTGCATTAAGTCAATTTATGTTAGATTTACATACAACTAGTCATGGTTATATAGAAGTTTATGTGCCTTACTTAGTTAATAGAAATTCGTTATATGGAACAGGACAATTACCTAAATTTAGTGATGATTTATTTCATATTAAATCCTCTAATAAAGATAATTATATCTTAATTCCTACAGCAGAAGTGCCTTTAACTAATTTAGTCAGTAATCAAATAGTTAACGAAAAAGTATTACCTATTATGCTTACTGCACACACTCCTTGTTTTCGATCAGAAGCTTCTTCTTATGGTCGTGATACCAAAGGATTAATTAGACTACATCAATTTGATAAAGTAGAATTAGTGCAAATTATTCAACCAGAAAAATCAAAAAAAGCATTGGAGCAATTAACTAATCATGCAGAAAAAGTATTAAAACTTTTAGAACTACCATATAGAAAAATGCTATTATGCGCTGGAGAAATTAGTTTTGCCGCATCAAAAACTTATGATTTAGAAGTGTGGTTTCCTTCTCAAAAAAAGTATAGAGAAGTGTCTTCTTGTTCTAATATGCTCGATTTTCAAGCGCGTAGAATGAAAGCAAGATATCGAAATAATATTACAAAAAAAACTTGTTTTTTGCATACATTAAACGGTTCTGGATTAGCTGTAGGTCGAACATTAGCTGCAATATTAGAAAATTATCAATGTTCTGATGGTCGCATAGAAGTGCCAAAAATATTACAAAAATATATGCAAAATTTAAAATTTATAAATTAATAAAAATATAAAATATTTAAAAAATAAATATTGGTGAAATAATGAATGTAGTTTACAATTTTAGCGCTGGTCCAGCAATGATTCCTAAAATAGTACTTCGTCAAGCGAAAAAAGAATTACAAAATTGGAAACAATTGCGTTTATCTGTGATGGAAATTAGCCATCGTAGTAAAGACTTTATTGATATTGCAGAAGAATCGGAAAAAGACTTAAGAGATTTATTACGGATTCCAGAATCTTATAAAGTATTATTTTGTCAAGGTGGCGCTAGAGGTCAGTTTTCCGCTGTACCTATGAATTTGCTAAGCAATTCTCAGAATGTAGATTACATTAATAGTGGTTATTGGTCTCAGTGCGCAGAAATAGAAGCAAGAAAATATTGTATACCTAATAATATAAATATTAAAACAATATGTAATAATGTTGTTTCTCTCTTGCCGATGTCTCAATGGAATATAAGTAAATATGCTAAATATATTCATTATTGTCCAAATGAAACAATTGATGGTATAGCTATTTATGAAGAACCAAATGGCTTTAAAAATATTATTATTGGTGATTTTTCATCTGTACTTCTTTCTCGTGATATTAATATTGAAAATTATGATCTTATTTATGCTGGAGCTCAAAAAAACATTGGACCTGCAGGGATAACAATAATTATTATTCGAGAAAGCTTGTTAAGAAATACCACCTCTCTACCTCCTTCAATTTTAGATTATCGAATATTATCAAAATACAATTCTATGTATAATACTCCACCTACATTTTCTTGGTATTTGTCAGGTTTAGTATTTAAATGGTTAAAAAAACAAGGAGGACTCAAAAAAATAGAAAAAAAAAATGAAATAAAATCTCGTTTATTATATAAAACAATAGATAATAGTAATTTTTATACGAATAATATATCTGCAAAGAATCGATCAAAAATGAATGTTGTCTTTAACATAATAGATCCGAAATTAAATGAGATATTTTTAAAAACAGCATATGAATATGGTTTGATTGGCTTAAGAGGTCATTCTGTGGTCGGTGGTATAAGAGCATCGATCTATAATGCCATGCCATTATCAGGAGTTCGATGTTTAGTGGAATTTATGTTACATTTTCAAAATAGATATGGGTAAATAATTAATTCAATTAAAAAAATACATTTTTTATTATCATTACATAGAGTGTATAATTCATTATGGAAGAATGTTTAAAATTAAAATCCATTACTGGTGTTAATGGAACTGTGTATTTACCTGGTTCTAAAAGTATTTCTAATCGAGTATTATTAATATCTGCGATGTCTAAAGGTGTGACAGTATTAAAAAATTTATTGGATAGCGATGATGTTAAATATATGTTACTTGCTTTAAAAAATATAGGTATTCACTATTCTCTTTCAGCCGATAAACGTACTTGTCACATGCATGGTATTGGTCAAGCTTTTCAGTTATCTCAACCAATTTCATTATTTTTAGGAAATGCTGGAACTGCTATGCGGCCTTTGCTAGCAGCATTTTCTTTAAAGAAAAATAATGTTATTTTGAGTGGAGATAAAAGAATGCACGAAAGACCGATTAAACATCTTATACATGCTTTGCAACAAGGCGGTGCGGTTATAAATTATGAAAAAAAAACAGGATATCCTCCTGTTTGCATTTATGGTGGTTTTATTGGGGGGTCTATTATCTTAGATGGTAGCATCTCGAGTCAATTTTTAACAGCGTTATTAATCATTGCACCATTGGCTAAAAAAGATACTACTATATTTATCAAAGGTTCTTTAGTATCTAAACCTTATATCGATATTACTATATATTTAATGGCTATTTTTAAAATTAGTATTAAAAATGATAATTATTCTATTTTTTATATTCAAGGAAATCAACAATATCAATCACCTGGAGAATATTGGATAGAAGGAGATGCTTCTTCTGCTTCTTATTTTTTAGCGGCTGCTGCGATTAAAGGTGGTGCTGTTACAGTAAAAGGAGTGGGAAAGAAAAGCGTGCAAGGTGATATTAAATTTGCTCATGTTCTTGAAAAAATGGGAGCGCGCATTATTTGGGAAGATTATTCTATTACATGTATTCGCAATAATTTATATTCAATAGATTTGGATATGAATCATATTCCAGATGCGGCAATGACTATTGCTATAGTCGCTCTATTTTCAAAAGGTACCACAGTAATTCGTAATATATATAATTGGAGAGTAAAGGAGACTGATCGATTGTCTGCTATGGCTAATGAATTAAAAAAAATTGGTGCTATAATTCAAGAAGGAAAAGATTTTTTATCAATTTCTCCCCCAAAATCTTTTTGTTATTCAAATATTAATACTTATAATGATCATAGAATGGCTATGTGTTTTTCACTTATATCGCTATCAAATATTGGTGTTAATATATTAAATCCCAAGTGTGTTGAAAAAACTTTTCCATCTTATTTTCAAAAATTTTTATCAATTAGTACTATTAGTGATTAGATAATATTTTATAAAATATTTTTATATTTTTAAATACCTTATATTTAATTAAAAGATTATTATGATAAAATTAGCTCCTGTTATTACAATTGATGGACCAAGTGGCGTTGGAAAAAGTGCATTGTCTAAAAAAATAGCCAATAAGTTAAATTGGTCTTTATTAGAGTCAGGTTTAATTTATCGCATAATTGCTTTATTAGCTTTACAAAAAAATGTTTCTATTATTGAAAATAATATTATTCCTATTGCAAGAAAATTTGATTTTTCTTTAATTAAAAAAGCGCAATCAAAAATAACAAAATGTGAAAAAAATATTTTTTATTATCTTCACTCTCATAATATTAGTAATCTTGCTTCTCAATTATCCACTTATCCTTATATAAGAAGAATATTATTAAAAAAACAACAATCATTTCGCTGTCTTCCAGGATTAATAGCAGAAGGTCGTGATATGGGAACTGTTGTCTTTCCAGATGCGATACTGAAATTTTTTTTAAATGCTAGCTTAGAATGCCGAACTAAAAGAAGATTTTTAGAACTTAAAAAAAATGGATATAATGTAGATTATAAGCAGTTATTAAAAGAAATTCAAGATCGTGATCAGCGTGATGAAAATCGATTAATTTCTCCTTTATACCCATCAAAAAATGCTATAATATTAAATTCAACTAATATGAGTTTTTTAGAAGTTGTTAACATTTCTATGATATATATACTCAAAAAAATAAAAATATAGAATTTTTATTTTTTTAATATTACGCCCTATAATAGGGATTATTATCAGGCATATTAAAACAACCTCATTTTGCATGAAGCTAAAATAGATGTTACATAAAAGTTTCTTGAAATTATTAATATGAATGAATCTTTTGCTCAATTGTTTGAACAATCTCTAAAAGAGATTAAAACTCGACCAGGATCTATTATTCGTGGAGTCATTGTTTCAATAGAAAAAGATATAGTTTTAGTAGACGCAGGCTTAAAATCTGAATCTTCTATTCCTATTGAACAATTTAAGAATTCTCAAGGATTATTAGATATTAAGGTAGGTGATGAAATTGATGTAGCTTTAGATGCGATAGAAGATGGTTTCGGTGAAACTATATTATCGCGTGAAAAAGCCAAACGTCATGAAGCATGGTTGGTATTAGAAGATGCACACAAAAAAGAAGAAACAGTAATTGGGATAATCAATGGTAAAGTCAAAGGAGGATTTACTGTTGAATTAAATGATATACGTGCTTTTTTACCTGGTTCTTTAGTTGATATTCGACCTATTCGAGAGACAATACATTTAGAAGGAAAAGAATTAGAATTTAAAGTTATCAAATTAGATCAAAAACGTAATAATGTTGTTGTATCTCGAAGAGCGGTAATTGAATCAGAAAACAGTGCTGAAAGAGATCAATTACTAGAAAATTTACAAGAAGGAATTCATGTTAAGGGTATTGTTAAAAATTTAACAGATTATGGCGCATTTGTAGATTTAGGGGGAGTAGATGGATTATTACATATTACAGATATGGCTTGGAAACGAGTAAAACATCCAAGTGAAATTGTAAATGTGGGCGATGAAATCAATGTTAAAATTTTAAAATTTGATCGAGAAAGAACAAGAGTATCTTTAGGATTAAAACAATTAGGTGAAGATCCATGGATAGCTATTTCTAAACGCTATCCAGAATGTACTAAATTAAGTGGACGTGTAACTAATTTGACAGATTACGGCTGTTTTGTAGAGATTGAAGAGGGAGTAGAAGGATTAGTTCATGTATCTGAAATGGATTGGACTAATAAAAATATTCATCCATCTAAAGTAGTGAGCGTTAATGATAAAGTAGAGGTAATGGTTTTAGATATTGATGAGGATCGTCGTCGTATTTCGCTTGGTTTAAAACAATGTAAAATAAATCCATGGCAACAATTTTCTGAAACACATAACAAAGGTGTGCATGTTTCTGGAAAAATTAAGTCTATTACAGACTTTGGTATTTTTATAGGTTTAAATGGCGGAATAGATGGATTGGTCCACTTATCTGATATTTCCTGGAGTCGTCCTGGTGAGGAAGCTGTAAGACAATATAAAAAGGGTGATGAAATATCAGCTGTTGTTTTACAAGTTGATGCAGAAAGAGAGCGAATTTCATTAGGAATAAAACAATTAGAAGATGATCCTCTAAATGAATATATAACTATTTTAAATAAATCATTAATTATTCCCGCTAAAGTGAAATCTTTTGATAGTAAAAGTGCAATAGTAGAATTGTCGGAAAATGTTGAAGGACATATGAGATTTTCTGATATTACGCATATAGATGTTAATAATTTTATACAAAAAATAAAAATTAATGATAAAATTTTAGTTAAAATAATAAATATCGATCGTAAAAACAGAATAATTTATGTAAATCTTCATTGGATTGAAGAAAATCTTAAAGAGGATTTAACGTGTCAAAAAAATTCTGATGACAATTTTTCTAGCGCTATGGCAGATGCTTTTAAAGCAGCTAAAAATACTGAATAACACTTTTAAAAAATATTTTTTGAAAAATAAAATTTATAACATTTTGATAAGGTGCTAATTGCGTGATAGCATTATTAAAAAAAATTATATTTCAGAAATAATAAAAATATGCATATATTAATTTTTTATAATATGTCAAAATGAAAATAAAAATATTCAAGAGTTTTATTTTATCAAAATTATTTTTTTTATTTGCATTTTAAGAAAGTATATTCATAGAGAAATGTAGCAGAAAATATATATATTAGATTAAAAAATACTTAGCAATCCAATAATCAATATGAATAGAAAGTATATTTCAGTATAGCATAATAGAAACTAAGTTTTCATATAATGAAATTATAAACAAACTTAGTTTCTAAAAAATATATTTTAAAATAAAAATGTATATTCTAGAGGTAATATGAAACAATTTTTAATCGTTGCTAATTGGAAACTTAATCAAAAAAAAATAATAATTTCTAAATTTTTAATGCAATTACAAGCGTATTTATCATGTCATATTGAAAAAAATATTATTGTTATCGCCCCTGCATTTGTATATTTAGATAGATTATGTAAAAATATTGTTCATAAAAATTTATTTGTTTCAGCACAAAATATAGATGTCAATTTAAGCGGTTCATTTACTGGAGAAGTATCTATATTAATGTTGAAAGATATTGGTGTTAAATATGTTATTTTAGGGCATTCTGAAAGGCGTATTTTTCATTATGAAAATAATGATATTATTGCAAAAAAATTTTATTTAGCTAAAAGCCACAATTTAATTCCTATTTTATGTATAGGAGAAACAAAAGAAGAAAAAAAATTAAAAAAAACATATGAAATACTTAAAAATCAAATCAATTGTATATTTAATATTTGTGGAAAAAGTGCTTTTAGAAATACGGTTATAGCATATGAACCTATTTGGGCAATTGGAACCGGTCAATCAGCTGATGCAGAAAAGGTTCAAATAATACATCAATTTATTAAAAATTATATTGCAGAACATGACAGTGTTAGTATAGATAGTCTTATTATTCAATACGGAGGTTCTATTAGTTCTTTAAATGCTAAACCATTTCTTGAACAGCCGGATATAAGTGGTTTATTAATTGGAAATGCATCATTAGAATATAAAGAATTTTTAAAAATTATAAAGATAGCTCATAAAATATATTAATAATTTAATATTTTTAATTTTTTATTATTAATTTTTTATATAACCACCCACCAATATTAATTCCGATGATAGGACCTAACAAAGGAATAAAAAAATATGGTATATTAGTACCACCAGTAAAAGATAAAGAACCCCATCCGATAAAACTTAAAAATACTCTTGGTCCAATATCTCTAGCTGGATTTAGAGTAATATTATAGTAAGAACCAATAGATATATTGATAAAAAAAATTAATATCCCTACTAAAATTGGAGATAAATACGAATAAGTTAAAAGATATTTTTTTTTATGACGTAATAACATTATTACTATCATAAAAATAATAGATGTCATCACTTCTGCAATAAAATCATATAAAAATAGAGTATTTATTTTTGGGTATACACAAAAAATAGATGCTAGATCAAGACTTTCTTGAGTACCTCGTACGATTTTATGTGTTCGCTCAAATACTATTAAAATATTACGATAAATACAATATATAATCATTGTAAAAAAAAATGATCCTAATATTTGAGAAAAAATATACGGTAATACTTTTTTTTTATTAAATTCAGATATAGACCATAAAAAAATAGTAATAGCTGGATTTAAATGCGCGCCAGATATAAATAAACTAGAATAAATAGATATTGATACTCCAATACTCCAGATAATACTAATATCTAAATAATTAATATTATAATTACTGAGTTTAGATAATACTGTAGCATTTAATCCAAATAGTATAATTAATCCTGTTCCAAAAAATTCAGCTAGGCATTGTTTGATTATATTATTTTTATTATAAATATTCATTATTTTAATACTCGTTATGATTTTATATGCTTTATATATAATAATTATATTTGTATCATATAAAAAATCATCAATGAAAATATTTGCAATAAAAAATGACCTTAGAGCGCCGGAAAACCGGCACAAATGTTATATTAATATAACTTTTTTGCAGTAATTAACCAATCTTGTTTAAAAATACGTTTCATATTTTGTAAAGCATCAGCAATATCATGAAAAACCATTTTTTCATTTTGAATGCCTACACATTTACCCTTATGACCTTGCAGTAACAATTCAACAGAATATGCACCCATACGCGAAGCTAAAATACGATCATATACTACTGGTGCACCACCTCTCTGAATATGACCAAGAATAGTAGCTCTTGTTTCTCGATGAGTTTCTTTTTCGATGTATTTTGCTAATTTTTCGACATTACAAATATATTCTGTTATTGCAACAATTGCATGTTTTTTCCCTTTTTCTATTCCAGCTTTAATCTCCTTTACTAAATCTTCTTTAATATATTTTACCTCTGGAAGAACAATAAATTCGCATCCACCAGCAATAGCTGCAGCTAATGTTAAATCTCCACAATATCTTCCCATAACCTCTACAATAGAGATACGCTGATGGGAAGAAGAAGTATCTCGCAGTCTATCAATAGCTTCTACAACTGTTTCTAATGCTGTAAAGTAACCTATTGTATAATCCGTGCCTGCAACATCATTATCTATAGTACCAGGAATACTTATGCATGGCAGACCTATTTGAGTTAATTTTTGCGCGCCAATATAAGACCCATCACCACCAATAATAACTAAAGCATCAATTTGTCTTTGTTTTGCATTTCTTACAGCAATAGCTCGTATTTCATCTTTATAAAAATTAGAAAATCGTGCTGATCCCAAAAATGTTCCACCTCGATTGATTACATCTGATACGCTATATCGATCTAATTTTATCATACGATTTTCGTATAAACCTAAATATCCGTCATAAATACCAAAAACTTCTAATTTTTCACTTAACGCAGTTCTTACTACCCCCCGAATGGCAGCATTCATACCTGGAGCATCTCCGCCGCTAGTTAATACTCCAATTTTTTTAATCACATGAACCTCTATTAATTATTTCATTTTTTATATAGTATAATAAAAAACTTTTAAAAATATAAATATATATATATATATAAATATAAAAATTATTTTAAATATAGTATTATCATTTGATTTTTAAAACTTTTGATAATGTTAAAAATAAAACATTTCGCATTAAAATTTTTTATTTTTTTAATTATGAATGTTTATAATATTTATTTTTAATAAAATATTTATGCATAGAGGAATGTCATTAAATATTTATTGTAAAAAATAGTATTTTTGAGCTATCCATTGTTTATCAAATTCCAATATAATTGGTATGGCAGTAGGAATGTTTAATTCTGAAATATGATTAATGTCTATTTTTTTTAAATACTGTATTAATGCGCGCAAAGAATTTCCATGTGCTACTACAATAATTTTTTTGTTTTTTTTAAGATTTGGTAGTATATTTTTTTTCCAATAAGGAACTACTCTATTAACTGTTAATTCTAAACTTTCTCCTAATGGAATATCTTTAATATCTACATTGGAATAACGTCTATCATTACCCGGAAAGCGTATATCTGATATTTTAATTTGTGGTGGAATAGCATCAAAACTTCTTCTCCAAGCTACTACAGTTTTTTCTCCATATTTTAATAAAGTTTCGTGTTTATTTAATCCCTCTAATGCGCCATAGTGTCTTTCATTTAAGCGCCATGTTTTTTTTACAGGTAACCAGGGCTGTTGTAAATCATTCATAATACTCCATAAAGTATTTATTGCTCTTTTTAATACAGAAGTATGAGCCTCATCAAAATAAAAATTTTCTTTTTTTAATAATTTAGCAGCTAATTTAGCTTCTCTCCCGCCATTTTCTGTTAGATCAACATCGTGCCATCCAGTAAATTGATTTAATTTGTTCCATGTACTTTCTCCATGCCTAATTAAAACGATTTTATTCATTATTCTTTTCTCAATTATATTCTATATAGTGTTCGGAAGAAAATTATATATTGTTTTTTATAATAGAACTATAATTATTTAAAATATCAGCAATATATGTTTTATATTTATTAAATTTATAACAATAGAGTTAAATAAAAAAATTTTTTCATAAAAGCACAGTACTTAATTGAGTCACACTGTACTTTTAAAGATATTCATAGAAATTAATATATTTTTATGTATGAATCAAAATACTGGTAAAATCTTCTAATATGTTTTTAATAGTTAATAAAAAACTAACAGATTCTTTTCCATCTATTAAACGATGATCATAAGAAAGCGCTAAATACATCATTGGGAGTATTTTTATTTTTCCATCGATAGCCATCGGACGATCTTTGATCAGATGTATTCCTAATATAGCTGTCTGAGGGGGGTTAATAATAGGTGTAGACATCAGAGAGCCAAATACACCACCGTTAGTGATGGTAAAATTACCCCCTATTAATTCCTGTATAGTAATTTTATTTTGAATACCTTTTAAAGAAAATTCTTTTATTTTTTTTTCAATATCAGACATAGACATAGTATCAGCATTTCTTAATACTGGTGTGATTAATCCTCTTGGTGTAGAAATCGCTATGCTAATATCAAAATTTTTATAATAAATTATATCATCTTTATCAATAGATGCATTAATTGCTGGAAATTTTTTTAAGGCTTCCACGACTGCTTTTACATAAAATGACATAAAACCAATTCTTATACCATATGTTTGTTCAAAATTTTTATTATATTTTTTTCGTAATAGTATAATAGGCTCCATATTAACTTCATTAAAAGTAGTTAACATGGCTGTATTATTTTTAGTTTGGAGTAATCGTTCTGCTATTCTTTGACGTAATCTAGTCATTTTTACACGTTTTTTTATATCTATATCATTTTTATCTATATCATTTTTATCTATATCATTTTTATCTATATCATTTTTATCTATATCATTTTTATCTATATCATTTTTATCTATATCATTTTTATCTATATCATTTTTATCTATATCATTTTTATTGAAAAAAATATTATGCGTTTTATCTAGTATTTTATTTTTATTTTTTTTATCTATATAATCAATAATTATTTTGCGTAAAATAATATTTGAATTTTTAGATGATTTAATAATATCAGGATTACTTTGATATATTTTTATCAAGCGTCTAATAGATGGTGAAAAAAATTTAAATAAATCATTTGCATCATCTTTTATGTTATCTTTTTCTGGTGTAGAAAAAATTTTCTTTGATGAAAAATTATTGCTAGTTATTTCTTGATGAGATTCCGATTTAATAATCTGACCTAATATTTGCTGTGACTGAACAATATTACTTTCTTTTTCTATAATATTACTTAATATCCCATCACATGGAGAAGAAATTTCTAACATTACTTTATCTGTTTCAATATCTACTAAATTTTCTTCATAAATAACTGTATCTCCTTCTTTTTTATACCATTTTATAACAGTAGCATCAGTAATCGATTCTGGTAGATCGGGAACAATGATATTATTTTTTGTCATTTTTTATCCTTTTAAGATCTTTTTAATGCTTGTTTTATTAAATATTCTTGTTGTTTTTTATGAATTGAAATATATCCAGAAGCGGGAGAAGCTGAAGACATACGACCAACATATTGTAATGATTGAGTATTAGGTAAAACATTGTTAATATTATCTTTAATATATATCCAAGCGCCTTGATTATAAGGTTCTTCTTGACACCAAATAAAATCTTTTACAAAAAGATAATTTTTTAGTATTTTTAATATTGTATCAGTCGGAAAAGGATACAGTTGTTCAATTCGCAATATGGCAATGTCGTTAATATTCTGTTTACGACGTTCTGTTATTAAGTCATAATATATTTTTCCAGAACACAAAATAATTCTATTTACTTTTTGTATATGAATATTATCTATTTCATCTATGACATGTTGAAATTTTCCATATATAATCGAGTCTAATGTAGAATTAGCCATTGTATTTCTTAACAGCGATTTAGGGGTAAATATAATTAAAGGTTTAATGATATTTTCAACAATTTGTCTACGTAAAATATGATATATTTGAGAAGATGTAGTAGGAATACATATTTGCATATTATCTTCCGCACATAATTGAAGAAATCTTTCAATTCTTGCTGAGGAGTGCTCTGGTCCTTGCCCTTCGTACCCATGAGGTAATAATAATACTAAATTACATTTTTGATTCCATTTTTGTTCGCTTGATGCAATAAATTGATCAATAATAATCTGAGCTCCATTAATAAAATCACCAAATTGAGCTTCCCAAATGTTTAATGTATTTAATGAGAATAAAGAATATCCATATTCAAAAGCTAATACAGCTTCTTCAGAAAGTGTAGAATCCCATATTTGAAAACATCCTTGATTTTTATGTATATTTTTTAGTGGAATATAAATTGAACCGTTTTTTTGGTCATGAATACAAGCATGTCGGTGAAAAAATGTACCTCTTCTACTGTCTTCTCCAGATATCCGACAAGAAATTCCCTCATTTAAAATAGTGGCATAAGCTAAATTTTCAGCAGCGCCCCAATTAAATAATTTTAATCCTTGAGCCATTGCCAATCTTTCTTCATAAATTTTTTTTACTCTTGGATGCATTGTAATAGCATGAGGAATTGTATTTATATTTATTGCTAGATTTTGAATATTTAAAAAATTTTTGTTTATCTTTGATAATATGGTACTTTTATTGTAAAAATTTACATTATGATTATCAGATATAACATGTCTTTTTTTTTCTGTGGAAACAACATAATCTTCTTGTTTTAATTTTTGCTGATATTCTGTAGCAATATTATCGATGTTTAATGATGTAATAATCCCTTCATTAATTAATAAATGAGAATATTGGTCTTTAGTCGTCGGATGATTTTTTATTTTTTGATACATCATGGGTTGCGTTACAAAAGGTTCATCCACTTCATTATGACCGTGACGTCGATAGCATACTAAATCTATAAAAACATCTTTTTTAAATTTGTTTCGAAAAGATGTCGCTAATTGTGTTACAAAAATAGATGATTCTACATCATCAGTATTGATATGAAAGATGGGTGCTTCAATCATTTTAGCAATATCAGTACAATATTGACTAGAACGCAAATGTTTAGCGTTAGAAGTAGTAAAACCAATTTGATTATTTATGACTATATGAATTGTACCTCCTACTGTATAACCTTCTGTTTGTGAAATATTTAATGTTTCCTGGGTAATACCTTGTCCAATAATAGCAGCATCTCCATGAATATTAATAGGTAAAATTTTAGAAGATGATATTTTTAGATTATCTATGCATGCACGAACTGAGCCTATTGTTACTGGATTAATTATTTCTAAATGTGAAGGATTAAAATGTAAATAAAATTTAATATTTTTATTTTTGTTTTTTATTATAGTTAATCCTCCCATGTGATATTTTACATCACCGCTATACTTTTCTGATACATTTATACTAGAGAATTCATTAAATAATATTTTTGTGCTTTTATTTAAAATATTAACTAAAACGTTTAACCGACCTCTATGAGCCATGCCTAATATAATGTTAGATATATCTTTTTGTTGTGCACATTTTATGATGGTATTTAATATAGGAATTAGTGTTTCAGCTCCCTCTATAGAAAATCGTTTTACGCTAGAAAATTTTTTTCCAAGATATTTTTCTAAGGACTCTGCATGGATGATATCAGTTAATAAATTTATTTTATCTATTTTTTTTAATGTTTTTTCACAAAAATATGATTCTATATAATTTGTAATCCATGTTTTTTCTTCGGTATCTTGTAAATGCATATACTCAAAACCAACAGAACCACAATATTTTTTTAAAAGAATAGAATACAAATCTTGAATATTCGTTCGAAAACAATTATTTTTTTTAAAATTAATATTAATTAACTTATTTAAATCTTTCTGTGTAAAATTATAATAAGATAATTTTAAATTTGGAATATCTGATGATATTTTTGATTGGAGAGGATTAAAAGAAGATTGTTTATAACCTATTTTTCTAAACGTATGAATTAGAATTTTTATTTTTTCAGAAATATTGTTATTGCTAGAAACATTCATATGATTTACATCATATTCTAAATCATTTCTAAAATATAAATTTTTTTCTTGAATGTTATTTTTGTCTAGTATATCAATATTCTTTGATATAGATAAAAAATTATTATACCATGTTTTATCAATAGATTTGGAATTATTTAAAAATTTTTTGTACATTTCTTCTATATAATTTTGATTTTCTCCAGATAACCAAGAATTTTGAAACCATTTTTTAAAAGTATTATTTTTCATTTTTATTCAATTATACAATTATGAATATTAAAATTAACAAAGAATATTATATAAAACACATGTATGTTTTAAAACATGTTAATATTTTAATTCTTAAGTGATTTTCATTATTTTTCAAAATAAATTTTTTTGATATTGATAATAATCTTATTTTCTAAATTTATGCAGGATTATGAATATCAATAAATGTAACATCTAAACAATATTTATTTTTTAACCATTGCCCCAAAGCTATAATACCATCTCTTTCAGTGGCGTGATGTCCTAATGCAAAAAAATGAATACCTAATTCTTGAGAAATATGCATAGTTTCTTCTGAAATCTCTCCAGTTAAAAAAGCATCTACCCCCAATTTATACGCATCTTTTAGAAAACCTTGACCTTTTCCGCTACACCAAGCAATACGATTGATATCATGAGGAGCATTTTCATATAAATGTATAGGAGATTTTTTAAATTTTTTTTCTATTTTTTGAGCGAGCTCATAACCTTTAATTGTATCTTTCATATAACCCCAAAAAACATAGGGTAAAATATTACCTTGTGTACAAATATTTAGTTTTTTAGCTATTTGAGCATTATTACCTATTTCTGGATGCATATCTAAGGGTAAATGCCAACTATATAAATTAATATCATTTGATAATATTGTTTTTAATCTTTTTCTTTTCATATCATGTATATATTTTGATTCATTTTTCCAAAAATAACCATGATGCACTATTATAGCGCTTGCATTGTAATTTAATGCCTGATCTAATAATGCTTGACAAGCAGTGACTCCAGTAATAATTTTTTTGATTATTGGTCGTCCTTCTATTTGAAGGCCATTAGGAACATTGTCTTTATATTGATTCGTAGATAATTTTTCATTTATAATTTTTTCTAATAAAAAATTTTTCATTAATTTTTGTTTTCCTTATCAAGATACTTTAACCGTGTTTGGTTAAAAATTAATAATGCTTTTTTTTTAGTATCACTAAAATTTACAATCGGTTTAGGATATTGTAATGTAATATTTTTTATATTGGCCCATTCATATGGATTATGAATATAAGCACAAGGTACATTATTTAATTCAGGAATAAATTTTTTTATAAAACTTCCAGATGAATCAAAGATTTTTGACTGTCGTATTGGATTAAAAATACGAATATAAGGAGTAGAATCAGCTCCTATAGATGCTGCCCATTGCCAGCTTCCATTGTTTATAGCTTTATCTCCATCAATTAATTGAGAAATAAAATATTTTTCTCCTTTTCTCCAATCAATCAACAAGTTTTTTACTAAAAAACTAGATGTAATCATTCTTAATCTATTATGCATCCATCCTATTTTTTTTAATTGCCGCATACCAGCATCAATTATTGGAAAACCTGTTTGACCTTGTTTCCAAGCATGAAAGTAATTTGTATTATTTTTCCAGGGAATATTTTTTTCCCATGGCGTTAAAGATTGACATTGATTTAATAATGGATAACCAATTAATAAATGATAATAAAACTCTCTCCACATTATTTCATTTATCCAAGAGCATGTAGATATAGTATTAAATATATTTTTGTGTATTTGAAAAATCATTTTAAAACAATATCGCGATGATAAAACACCTATAGATAAATATGGAGATAACATGCTAGTATGATTTAAAATAGGAAAATTTCTTTTTAAAGCATAATCACTCAATTTTTTTTTTAAAAATGCTTTTAATCGAATAATAGCCTTTCTTTCTCCAATAGGGAAAAGATTTAAATCAAAATTAGATTTATAGTTTTTAATATTTAAATCAATGGAATGAAAAGATAATGGATGAGCTCTTTTTTTAGGTACTGGAAAACATATAGGTATTTTTTTTTTTAAAATATTAATAATTTTTTTTTTAAAAGAAAAAAATTTTTTATATGGCATGTTTTTTTGAGTTAAAATATCTTGACTCGAAACTAATATATGATCATGAAATCCATGCGTTATGACACCTTGTTCAGAAAGTTTTTTTGTCGCTACTACATCTCTTACATGTTCATCACTGTCATATTGATAATTATAAAAAACATTATTTATTTTGTGTTGTTGACAAAATACAACTAAATCATTTACAGATTTTTTAAAAGTAGTAGATTCATAATAATATAATAAAATATTTAAATTATATAATTCATTTTTTAATGATATTAAATTTTGATTAAGAAAGGATATTTTTTTTTCAGAAATATTTCGATTATACCATTGTTGTGGAGTGGCAATGAATAAGGCTATGATCTGTTCTGTAGAAAATGTACATGCTTTATATAATGCTGTATTATCATGAACACGCAAATCATTTCTAAACCAAATTAAATTTTTTTTCATAAATTTTCTTTTATATATTATATCAAAATATAAGTATAATAAATTTTTTAATAAAAATACTGATAAAGATAAATTATTTAATAATTTT